>CAZFGB010000074.1:0-18257 GCA_964518405.1 uncultured Pseudomonadales bacterium
ACTTCGCGGCTGCGCGACGCCTCTTGGCATACGAGAAAGTAGGCGAGCACCCCGACCTGCGGAAGGACGGCTCGAACGGGCTGCTGTTGGCTCCGGCAATGCGGTTCGTCCTTCAGGAGCTGTGGGAGAAGGATGGATCCCGTGAGCAGTTTTGGATGTCGATGGAGTCGATGCTAACCGACGAGTCATTGGATCCGGTGATAAGGATTGCGGCAGCCCGCACAGCGGCCGAGTTGCCGAATGAGCGCGAGGATTTAGTGCCGATAGTGAAACGGATCGGCGAAAGAAGCGAGCGCACAGCAAGCACGTTGCAGAGGATTGCTGCGGCGTTAGTGATTGCCATCGAGGATGAACCCCAGAAGCGCATCGAGCCTTGGGTTATCACGCTGTCGGAACTGGCTCCACACGTCAGCCAAGTGGCGAACGTGTTCCGGTTCCTCCTTTTCAGATTCGTAGAACGTGCAGACGATCCTCGGGTGCGGAAGGAAATCGGGATTGCGGCCCGGGCCTTGCTCAAGTATGCGCTCAATGCGGAGGAAGGCGCTTTCTTGTCTCGCCCTGCCATCGGGTTCGTCACCACAACCTACGGCACCGAGCCGAGCGCCTCGCAAAAACTCTTGCGTGCTGTATTCGACGAAACGCGATTCGAGCGATTTGGAGCCGATGAAATACCGGCCTTATGCGAGGGCGCGAAGGCGGTAATGGCATCCGACCCAGAGTTCGTCGCCGAGATCTACAGGCTTACATACGGACAAGACGTTACGGAGGATAGGGAGACAAGCATATCTTCGAGTCAGATTATGTCTTTCAGCTCGACCGCACGGCAGGACTACGGGATAGCACGCTACCACCTTGAGACGTTATTCGACGCATTTCTTGTTGCGCATCCCAAGCACGCGGTTCGGGCGATGGAAGAGGCGCTGCACGGCTACTTGGCAAGGAAGGATCCCATTCCGGAAACGGCAGAGTCCTATTGCTTCGTTGTGTCTGGCAGGGAGGTACAGTTAGGGGAGGATCTCAGCTATCTGTGGGCTCACGACCCCGAGGACAGCTACGGGGACGACGCGCCAGCCTTGGTTGTGAAACTGCTGAAAACTCTGAAGTCATGTCGCGAGGACTTGGCAATCGAAATCGCAGACAACCTGATAGGCGAAGCGTCTCTCGCAGTCTTCTGGGCTAGGGCGTTCGCAGCGGCCGCGGAACGCGGCGACGGGTTGCTGAACTCCATGCTTCCCTACGCTCTGGAGAGTCCATTCCTGATGGCGACCGAGACCCGCGAGGCTGCAATCGATTTGATTGCAAAGGGGTACGAAAGTTTGCCTGTGGGGGATAGGGAGAATTTCGAGCGCCGAGTCCTCGCGCTCGAATTCAAGAGGTATGGGGAGCATGCAGCGGTGGCCAAACAGGAGTGTCTTGAAACCGTGTTCGGTAACGTCGGTATCGGCAGACTGGCGACGGAAGAAGCGAAACGGGTGGTGACTGGCGGTGACCAAAGAGCCAACGTGAACCCGTTCCCTATCGTGACTTACGGGAGAAGAGTGCAAACCTCTGGTAAGGTGATGAACAAGGAGGGCTCCCGATCGGATACCGCAAAGGCACTCGCGGCGATTCAAGCAGCAGAAGAGGCGCTGGCCGGAAGAACGGATAATGGGCAGCGGTTCTCGGGCTCTTTCGACGAAGGATGCTTCGTGCTTGAAGAGGTCGAACGGAGTATCCGCAGGGAAAGCGTCGACGAGGAACTGGTTCGAAGGGGAGAGGGTGTCATCGGGCAGGGTTGTCTCGCAATCTGCAACGGGAATCTGCTCCCGGTGATTCAAGACGAGCCCCGCACCGAACGCTATGTTCGTCTGCTACGGGTGGCGTCTAGTTCAAGATGGCCGACTGTCGAAGCAGATACCGAGGCGCAATATGAAGAATCTCCGTCATGGGGGTCGCCCGCCCCTAGGGTGGAAGCCGCCGAAGCGATCCTTCGCACACTTGGCTCAAGGCCAGAACTGCACGGGAGGCTCTCGGCGGATTCGGACCGATTGCTCCAGGATCCTCATCCTGCCGTTCGGACGCGTGCAGGATTGCACCTCGGGCTAACTGTCATCTCGGATGCGGTCGGCTTTCGCAGTCAGCTGTCCCGTCGCATTCGAGGCGAGGGGAATGCGACTGTGCTCCGCTACCTGTCGCAACGTGTGCTGCCTAGAGTGATCTCGCGAGACCCGGTGTTCGCAGAATCTCTGGTGTTGGAACTGAGGGATAGGTCAGCGGGTGACGGCGACGCATTAGAGCGACTAAGGATGTCGCTTGCGGCGAACCTAGCGCTTCTCGGGGTAAGGTATCAGCGGAAAGATGCACTTGCGGTCATTGAAGGCTGGATCCGCGACTGTGCGGCACATCACCGTGAACTGGGGCAAATCCTAGTTTTCATGCGCGAAGGCTACACGCTCGGCCTCCGAGAGGGCGAGTTGAGTTTGGACGAGGCCTACAGGAACAGGTGCCACGATTTGGCGTCTAGGATCGCCCAAGCCGCTGCAGCGCTCCTTGAGGCTCGCACGGCACAGGCCAAGATGACGGACGCCGACGTATCCGGGGTGCGACAATCGGCGCAACTGCTTGACCAAGTGTGCGGCCAAATTCACGCGTCCGTGATTGGAAGAAACAACCAAGATCGATCAGATGAGCCGCCGGATCCGGGACTGGGTCAGCTTTTGGCAGAGGCGTCACCTACGCTGATGTGCCTTGCGAGTGCTGGCACCCCACGTACAATCTATCGACTCATGCAGATCCTCGAATACCTGCTACCGCTGGATCCGGGAAAGGTGTTCGACATCGCCATGCAAGCGACACTGGGTGGCGGCAAACGAAGCGGGTTTCAGTTCGAGTCGATGGGGGCCGACCAATTGGTCGCATTTGTCGGGCGTCTGTTAGCAGACCATCGACAGGTTTTCGAGGTAGAAGAACGTCGGCAGACCTTTATTCGGTGCCTAGAACTTTTCGAATCCGCAGGCTGGCCAGCGGCGTCTCGCTTGCTCTATAGACTACCGGAGTTGTTCCGATAGGAGCATGAGACCACGATTTCCCAAAGTCCAAACCCTTTCATTGAACGTCAAAATGCCTAGGCAACACGCCTGTCAGCTTGTCTTAACCAACTGATGATCTCGAAGGTCATATGATCTATCCGAAACCTCGTGCAGAAACGTCGTAATTCGTGGACCGCCGTACCTCAGATAGTAGCAACCATACAATTGGTTGTTTTGATTGAAACCCGCCACGAGCCTCTTAACCTGCCGACGCGTAAGACTGGTAGTTACGTCAGCAAGCCGATTGAAACGTTCTTGTGCGTCGATGAACGAAGGCGCTTCAACGAAGGCCTGCAACAGCCCATCTACGACTTTATCGCCTTGCCCAACAGCGTCCGCCACTAGCTTAAACACATCCCCAACGCTTGATGCAGGGTCGCTTATGTTGCCGCGCAATGCCTGGAAACTTGAGATGAACCCCGGTGGGTCCGCATTTTCCAACTTGATGGAAGTAACAGGAATCCCCTTACCCAACGCAAAGCCAACTTCTTGATTACAGAAAACGCTGTCCACGAAATCGTCGGTGATTAAGGCTAGCATTACGTCCATGGTCTTCAAACCGATCACAATCTCGTCCTGCCACTGCTTCCCCGCTTCGATCGATTCATGCGCAACAAACGAGGAAATCCCATACTCCCCCAGTTCATCCGCCAGTTCCCGAGCCTGGCGTTTATATTCGTCTCGATGGCTGATGAACAGCCGAATCGTTCCCTCCTTCCAAATGTGCGACACATCTTCTGATGGCCCGGACTGTTCCCCTTTCTGAGCCACCCTTAAACCCCAAACACTTTCATCACCTCATCCCCCAGATGGTTGATCACCTTCACCGCTATCCGCCCGGTAGAGGGCTTGGGGAACGCTCGCGAAGTGTCGCTGTTCAGGGTGGCCCAGGCGTCGGGGTCGACTTCGGCCTTTAGGGTGGTTTTGAGGGATTTGTAGGGATCGCCAGCGCCGAGGAAGTAGGCTTGGCGGACGAAGAAGCTCTCTTCGTTGTAGTCGGTGTCCACGAACCAGCAGGCGATGCCGTCGGCCTCGTCGCTGCGGACTTCGCCGGTGGACGGGTCGAAGACATCAACGCCGTTGATCTTCACCTTGAGCCAGTCCTGTTCGCCGTCGGGGCCGGTAGCGGGTTCGATGTCGATGTCGGGTTCGCCAAAGATGACGAAGAGGTTGGCTTTATCGGTCTTCTTCAGGTCGTCGGCCATGTGCAGGTCGGCGTTCATGCGGGCCTTTAGGACTGGGACGCGGCCGAGCTTGTTGAACTCGGTGGCATGGGCCTCGTAGTTGAAGGCGCAGGCGATCAGGGCGTCGAATCCGAGGTCGGCAGCTTCGCGCACGGCGCGTACCAAATCGGCGCGTGAGACGGTGCCGAACTCTGGGCCGATGAAGATGCCGGCCCGCTGCTCCTTGGTGGTTTTCGCGTCGCCGCCCTCGGCGTAGCAGCCTTCCGCGCAGACGAAGTTGCCCGGCCACGGGTTGAGCGACGTGAATTTGATGTGGCCTCGCTTGTCGGCTTGCTGGACACCGGCGGTGCGCAAGTTTTCGAGCACCATGTGGGCGAAGTCCTGAACCGGCGTGCTGGCACCCACGTCGTAGGTGGCGCGGGGTTCGGCGATCATCAGCTTGTCGTCCTCGTCCAGCGCCGCCAAGCGGTGCGGCGACACGCTCTCCACTGTGAAGGGGCCGGCCACGCGGGTCTTGGCCTTGTCTTCGTATGGCTTGTCGTGGAGGGTTTCGTACTCGGCGCGGGCGGCGATGCAGGCGTCGATTTCGTGCTGACGGGCAATGCGGGCCTCCCAGAAACGAGTGTGGGCGTCGCGGGCAGCGTCGTTCCAGCCTTCGTCCGGCTCGCGGGGGACTTCCCACTCGCAGAAACCGTTGGCTGGAGCGGATTCACCGGACGGCAGTGTGACGGTGGCGCCCTCCGCAGCGGTGAAGTCGATGGCCTCGCCCTTGCGGCCGCCGACTTCGACATTGAACCGCTTGGCATGGCCCTGCAAGGTGCAGATCGGTGAGAGCAACTTCTACGTTCCGCTGCGTCCGCTCGTAAATTACGTCGATTTCGGCGTTGTTGACGATGGACTTCAGTTGGATGTGCGGCACCCGTTCGTACACAAAGCCTTGTCGAATGTCGCCGTAGGTGGGCGATCCAGAGGGCGCACTCCGCGACAATTCAGCCTCTTTGTGCTGGCCCTCTCGGCTGTCAGCCAACAGGTAGTAGGGATAGCGTGCGCTCATGACGCGGGAGCGGGCGAGGGCCAAGGCAACGCGGGAAGTGTCAATGGTGATCCAGCGGCGACCCCATTGCTCTGCGACATAGGCAGTGGTGCCGGAGCCGCAGGTTGGGTCTAGGACGAGATCGCCTGGGTCGGTTGCCATAAGGATGCAACGCTGGAGAACATCATTGGAAGTCTGCACCACGTATACCTTCGCATCACCGAACCCGCCCGCTCTTGCATCATCCCAGTAGTTCGTAACTCTAACGACCGGGTAGTCATCACCGTACATTCGATAGCGAACGTACTTTCCCACCACGCAGAGTCGACTGGCTCGGTCTAGGCGGTCTAGCCCTGCACGAGTGGTTCGCCAAAAATATCCTCGGAGTGCCTTGAAGTGCCGACCTTCATGCTCGTATGTGAAATTAGTCGTTTGCCCGCCACTGTCTGAGTAGATGCTTGATGGCATGAAACGGCGGTGGTTCTCCGGGACTAGGGATGGCGCATTTAGTTCCTTCCTTGATAAGCGCCGATACACACAGTTGTCCTCAGCGGCCATGTTGTACTGCTCCGCCAAAGTCTGCTCTTTCCTAGTTTGAAAAATCGGCCGCACTTTGGTTGCTTCGTGATTCTTGGTGTACCAAAGAATGTAGTCGCCGGAAGAGTCAAGGAATTTACTGCCCTTCCCTGTTGTCTTTAGGAAATAGATGAGAGAAGCAAAGTTACTGACTCCAAACACCTCATCCATCACCGCTCGCACCCGATGTACATTCTCATCCCCAATCTGCACGAAGATGCTCCCGCTCTCCGTCAGCAAATCCCGCGCTGCCGTCAGCCGGTCCCGCAGATAGGTCAGATACGAGTGAATCCCGTCCCGCCAAGTGTCCCGAAACGCCTTCACCTGTTCCGGCTCCCGGGTGATGTGCTCCGGCTTGCCGTCCTTCACGTCGCGGTTGGTGGTTGACCACTGGAAGTTGGAGTTGAACTTGATCCCATAGGGCGGATCGATGTAGATACACTGCACCTTGCCGCGCAGGCCCTCGCGCTCGGCGAGGCTGGCCATCACCTGCAAGGCGTCGCCCAAGATCATCCGGTTCGACCAGTTGGCGTCGTGCTGGTAGAACTCCGTCTTGGCATCGCCGTCCGGCAAGCCGTTGAAGTCGCCGAAGATGTCGGTCTGGAAGCCGGGCTCGGCGGCATCCTTCTCGGCCCGCGCCTTGCGGCTCATGCGGGCCAGATCATCAATCAGCACCTTCGGGTGCACCTTTTCCTGAATGAACAGCGGTGGTGCCTGCACCACCAGATCGGACCAGTCCGCCATGTCCTTGCCACGCCAGACCAGTTGCGGATCGAGGTCCGGGTTGCGGCGCTCGTAGGCAACCTGAATGGGGTTCTGATCATCTGAACGCATCACCGGCTGATACTCAGCTGTGGGGATGTTGCGCCGCTTGGCCCCGTCGTGTGTGAAGGCCTCGACGGACTTGCGCTTCCGCTTAGTTGATTTTCGGGCCAATGTTCCTCCTAGTTGGTTTTCAGGAAAACTAAATCCTTGGCTCCAAATTCACTGTCTGGATAGGCCAGGTACGTTGTCGTCAATGACACTGGGATCGATTCCCACTTCCTTTGCAGCCGACTTGTATGCTTCGGTCAGGTACAGTGCTGTTTGCCCACCCGACAACATGTGGCGCAGATTGCTTTGCACATCAGCGTTATCGGCAAAGAGGATTCTGAACCTCATTAGGGCACTCCGTGCCCTGAGCTGTTCATCAATGGATGCTCTTTTGAGCGCTTCATCAGTTAGGAAGGCAGCTGCACCGTATGCACCAGCCAAAGCCTCGATTTTTCCCTGTCGTGTACGCTCTTTTCGGCCAAGCCTCCAACCAAGGAAAACGCCCAATAGGACGCCTAAAGTTCCAACAATTCCACTGACCGCAAGTTCGATGACTTCCATTTTCTTGTTTTCCTATCGGTTTGCGGGGTTCAAGCGGAAAGTCATAGTCTTCATACGGCTATCTCCCCTACCCTGCCATCACCGCCCGACGCAACAACATCAACCGACAAGCAACCTTCGATGGCTTCGTAGAGGTTTCCTAACAACTCCTCGAAAGAGTCGCCTTGCGTGGCGCAGCCTGGAATGGAAGGCACTTCTGCCCAGCACCCTCCCTCATCGGACTCATGGACTACGACTTTGAGCTTCATTGCCTATCAGAGGACTTCAAGGCTCACCCGTCTCGTCCCACAGCGCTTGCAGCACGGTGATGAGCGCCGGAATCTCGTTCTCGACCACACCCCACACTATGTCGTCATCAACGCCGAAATAGCCGTGAATCAGACGATTTCGCAAATCGATCATGTTGCGCCAAGGAATCTCGGAGCGCCGATCGCGCACCTCCTCGGGGAGTCGGTATGCCGCTTCGCCGAGCAATTCCAGGTTTCGGATCGTCGCGTCATAGACCAGGCCCCTCTCGAAAAAGGAGGCTCGATCCATCCCATCAGTATAGGAAACAACCTTTTCCGCAGCCTCGATCATGTCCCGCAGATAGCAGCGCCAAGCCCGGTCGGACCGAGCGTCGGATCGATCAGACATAGATGGCCTCCCGCTCGACGAAGGGCCGCAGTTCCGGTCGGAGGGCCTTTGGCGTCACGAGATCGACGCGCCGCCCGAAGACGTCCTCCAAGTAAGACGCCGTTCCGAAATAGGCTCTGAACACTGCGGGGTTGTCGAACCTGACCAGAATGTCCACGTCACTGCCTTGAAAAGCCTCGTCGCGTACGATCGATCCGAACAACGCCAGTTCGATGACGCCAAAGCGCTGCTCAAGAGTCTGCTTATGTTGTCGTAATAGGTTCACGGCTTGGTCTTTTGTTATGGGGACGCCATGGCCACGGCCCTTGCTGCGCGCCAGCCGATCCAGCTCGGCGCCCATCACAACCGGATCCCGGAACTCGAAGAACGCCCACCGGCCATAGCATCCGTGCGCATTCACACCCGGCACCCAGTAGGCGTCCATGGCTTCCTTTTTGGCCTTGGCATCCTCGCCTCGATACCCCTTGACCTCCGCCACCAAATGCAGGGGGTTGTCGGCACCCGCGCCGTCATCGACCAAGGCGATGAAGTCCGGAATGTACCTGCGGGTCTCGCCAGCAAACTGGTACGGCACCTCGAACCCGAGGTTGTGGTTCTTAACCCAAGCGAGCACATGCGGATGCGCATCAAAGACGCGGCAAAGCTCCCCTTCCCAGCCACTGTCAAGGATCGCCCAGTTCAGGTGGCATCGGCCACCCGTAGCGTAGCGCAGGGTGCGGGAGGTGGTGAAGTTGACGTGCCGGGTGGTGCCCGTGGGATTGTAAGGATCGAGCAGAGCTTTCACGGGCTGACGACCTAGCTCAGCGCGGGTGATGGCCGCTGAAATCCGCTCGCAGGCCATGTCGGCAAGATCAGCAATCATCAACTGCGCCGGATAGGTGTCGCCCTTGCAGATGAGGCATTCCCTAAGCCATTGCCTGGCGATGCGCTTCAATTGGCCGAACAGGTGCAGTTTCGGCTCGCCATTGGGGTCGCGCCAGTCGTTGTAGAGCAGCCGCAAGGTCAGGTTGTAGAGCAAGGCACGCGGGCGTACGCGGCCCAGATGCTCCACGGTCAAGTCATGTCCTTGGCCGATGATGCCCTGGTTGTGGGTAATCGTCGGCCCCACCAGTTCCGGGGTGAGTTCCAGCCGGGAGTCCTCGGTAAAGTCGGCGCTGAGCTCATCGTCCGGCAGTTCCACCCGGTAGCCCGCCACTCGGGGGAACTGGACTTCGACATTGTCCCGCTCCGGCGAGAGCGCCTTAACCTGCACCGTTTCCGCGGGTTTCTGCGGCGGGGCGACCACCGGCTTGGCAGTGAAATCGAAGGGGATGCCGAACACGTCGGCGTACTCGGCGTTGAATAGCCCCTGTTCGTTGAGTTCGTACGACTGCCGACGAAGGGAGCGTCCTATTACCTGCTCGCATAGCAGTTGCGTCCCAAACGCGCGCAGACCCAGCACATGGGTGACGGTATTGGCGTCCCAGCCTTCCGTCAGCATGGCGACGGAGACCACGCACCGGATACCGCCGCCGAGCCGGCCCGCCTTGCCGACGGTGTTCATCACTTCCCGCAACAGATCCTGGTCGGTGAGCTTCTCGGCCTGCTGACGGTCGCCCGTACGTTCGACGATCTCTCGGCGAAAGCGGTCGATCTCGTCGGCGGCGGCTTGCCGAAAACTCCCGTCCAGCGCCTCGCCGGACTCAAGCTGTCGGGTATCGATGAGCAGCGTGCGCGGCCTCGGCAGCGGCTCGCCCGCCGCGTCGAAGTTTCGGAAGAGTTCCAGCCGCCCGTTCTGGAATGTCGCAGCGCCGTTGCCCGAGTCGCGCCGAAAGCCCGCAATATAGTCGTAAACCAGCTTCGAGGTGGCCGTGTTGTTGCACACGACAATGAAGCAGGGCGGCACGTCGATTTTCGCCTGCTTCCAGAGCCGGGAAGTCTCCTCGTAGTGGCCGTAGAGCGCTTGCAGGGCTGTCTGCAGTTCACTCGGCAGGGCCATCGGATCCAAGGTTGCGCCCGCACGCCGGCCCTTCCTCGGCATCTTCTTCCCGATGTGATCCCAGAGATTGCGAAATATTGGCATCGCGGCGCCGGGGACGTTGTCCACCACCGGGACGCGCGGGAGCTTCACGATGCCGCACTCGATCGCATCCATGAGCGAGAAGTCGCAAACCGTCCAAGGGAACAGGGTGCCCTCGGCATAGCCGGAACCGCGCAGGAAGAACGGCGTGGCCGAGAGGTCGATCACCCGCTTGAGTCCCAACCTTCGTTCAGTTGCTTCCAGGCCGGAAATCCATACGCGAGCGGCTTCCCGGTTTCGATTCGCCTCGCGCCGGTCGTCGCCGACCAGTCGACCTTCGTCGTCCTCGCCCGCCTTCTCGCGGTAGCAGTGGTGCGCCTCGTCGTTGAGCACGAGGATGCCCTTCATGGTCATCAGCTCAGGCATGACGCGAGCCAGCATTTGACCTTCGGTCTCACGGGTGGATAGCTCGCCATCGCGGCCCTGGAGCAGGGCGCGGCTGCCCCTGGCGAGATTCATCGTCTCGCGCAGCAGAAAGGCATGGTAGTTGGTGATGACGATCTTGGCTTTGTCGAGCTCCCGGAGCATGTCGGGGGGTACGAGCTCGCGGCTTGCATAGTAGCTGTCTGGGTCGTTCGGCTTCAGTATCCGCAGGCGATCCCGGATGGTGATACCTGGCGTCACGACCAAAAAGCCGCGGGTGAAGCGCGGGCTCGCGGGGCGACGAACGGCGTTCACTGTCTGCCACGCGATGAGCATGGCCATGACAGCGGTCTTCCCGGCACCTGTGGCGAGCTTGAGCGCGAGACGATAGAGACCGGGATTCGCCTGCTCGCTTGCCGCCTGGACGCGATCCAGGAAGCTGCGGCCCCGGTTGCCGATGGCGGGCGCGACTTCGGTAAGCCAGATGACCGTCTCGACTGCTTCCAGCTGGCAGAAGAATGGACGGATGCCGCCGAACGGGTGGTGGCGCCAATGCCTGAGCAGTCGCGCCGTCTCCGGGGTCACCCGCCAATGCGACTCCGGCAGCGCGCGCCATGCGGACAGTTCCCGACGGAGGCCGCCGATCAGGGCGGTCAGGTCGTATTGTTGGCCCTCCCTCTCCAGCGCCCGCCCCTCGGCCGCGTAGGCCATTTCCGTCTGCGGCCCCCGGCCGGTCTTCCTCGGCCTCGGAATCGGCGAAACGAACGACACTTCGCGGCGACCATCACCGATCTTGTCAGTCGGCTGCCGACTCTCGTCCAGGATCCAGTGACGCTTGGGCTCCTCGTAGGGAGAGTTCAGAATGGGGCTCAGGTGGAAAGCGGAGGCGTCCGTGCCACTGTCGTCTTCTAAAGCCATTTCCGCTAATTCGAGCCTTCTTGGCGCTGGTTGTCCGATGCCGGACAGCTTCGACACGCCGAATCCATATTCTCGCATGGATCGTCACCGCGGTTCGTCAGTCGACAGCCGCACTTCGACTCGGACGCTATCCTCAATTCGGGACAACCAGACTTACCGGAGGTTGGACCGGGTGCCCTTCCGTTCCTGGCAAAATACGCCCTCCCCGGATGTCCGAGCGCCCATGAGCCGCGACACTTTCAACGCCCGCCGGACCCTTGTGGTCGACGGAGACGAATACGACTACTTCAGCTTGCCCGCGGCGGCGGACAACGGCGCCGGAGACTCCGAACGGCTGCCGATGTCCCTCAAGGTGCTGCTGGAGAACCTGCTGCGTTTTGAGGACGGCAGTTCCGTTGGCGCCGAGGACGTCCGGACCCTCGGATGCTGGGCGGACACGTCGCCGGAAGCGAGCGAGATCGCCTATCGACCGGCCCGGGTTCTGATGCAGGACTTCACCGGCGTTCCGGCGGTGGCCGATCTCGCCGCCATGCGCAGCGCCGTCGTCGCGGCAGGCGGCGATCCCGACATCATCAACCCGCTCTCCCCGGTCGATCTCGTCATCGACCACTCCGTGATGGTCGACCGGTTCGGCGCGCCCACCGCGTTCGAGGCGAACGTGGAACTCGAGATGCAACGCAACACGGAGCGTTACCGATTCCTCCGCTGGGGGCAGCAGGCGTTCGACAACTTCCGCGTCGTCCCGCCGGGCACCGGCATCTGCCACCAGGTGAACCTCGAATACCTCGCGCGCGGTGTTTGGACCAGCCGGGAAAACGGCCGGACGCTCGCGTATCCGGACACGCTGGTCGGCACCGACAGCCACACGACCATGATCAACGGGCTCGGCGTGCTGGGATGGGGCGTCGGCGGCATCGAGGCGGAAGCGGCGATGCTTGGACAGCCCATCTCCATGCTCATCCCCGAAGTGGTGGGCTTTCGGCTCCGCGGGGCGCTACCGGAGGGCATCACTGCCACCGACCTGGTGCTGCGTGTGGTTGAACTCCTGCGCGAGAAGGGCGTAGTGGGGAAGTTCGTCGAATTCTGCGGCGACGGTCTCGACAACCTTCCGCTGGCCGATCGCGCCACCATTGCCAACATGGCGCCGGAATACGGCGCCACCTGCGGTCTATTCCCCATCGATCAGGAAACCATCCGCTACCTTCGACTCTCGGGACGGCCGGAGAAGACTGTGGCTCTCGTGGAGACCTACGCCAAGTCTCAGGGCCTGTGGCGCGACGGCGCGGCGGAGCCAGTGTTTACGGACACCCTCGAACTCGACCTCGGCAGCGTGCAGGCCTCGCTGGCCGGTCCCTACCGCCCCCAGGATCGCGTGGCCATGTCGGACCTCGGCCGCGCCTTCGAAGCGTCGCTCGAGTTGCAGGGACGGCGTGATACGGAACCGGTGCCGGTTCCGGACACAGACTACGCACTTCGCCATGGCGACGTGGTCATCGCGGCGATCACTTCCTGCACCAACACGTCAAACCCCGCTGTCATGCTCGGCGCCGGCCTGGTGGCGAAGAAGGCGCTCGCGCACGGGCTGTCGGTCAAGCCGTGGGTCAAGACCTCGCTGGCGCCGGGGTCGAAGGTGGTAACCGAATACCTCGCCAGAACCGGATTGCAGGAGTCCCTGAACCAACTTGGCTTCAACCTGGTGGGCTACGGGTGCACCACCTGCATCGGCAACTCCGGGCCGCTTCCGGAGCCGATATCAGAGGCGATAGAGCAAGGCGACCTGGTCGTTTCGTCCGTGCTGTCGGGCAACCGCAACTTCGAGGGCCGCGTGCATCAGGAAGTTCGCGCCAACTGGCTCGCGTCACCGCCGCTGGTGGTGGCCTACGCCATCGCCGGAACAGTCCGCATCGACCTCGCATCGCAACCCATCGGTCAGGGCCCCGAAGGGAAAGACGTGTACCTGGCCGACCTCTGGCCGGCCAACACCGAGGTCGCGGACGCTGTAGCGGCAGTATCCGCAGACATGTTCCACCGCGAATACGATGATGTCTTCGCCGGTCCCGAGGCCTGGCAATCCATCGACATCGACGCCGCAAGCACCTATAGCTGGCAGAACTCCACGTACATCAAGCAACCGCCGTTCTTCCGCGTCGGCGGTGACCTTAACCAGGGCGTGGAGGTGTCAGGCGCCCGCGTCCTCGCGTCTCTCGGAGACTCCGTTACCACCGACCACATTTCTCCCGCGGGCATGATCCAGCCGGCGAGTCCGGCGGGCGAATACCTGCAACAGTCCGGCGTGCAGGTGTCGGAGTTCAACTCCTACGGTTCGCGCCGGGGCAATCACGAAGTGATGATGCGCGGCACTTTCGCGAACATCCGCATCCGCAACGAAATCGTACCCGGGGTCGAGGGCGGCTACACCATCCACGTTCCCACCGGCGACCGCATATCGATCTACGACGCCGCCGTGCGCTACCAGGGCGAGGGTACGCCACTGGTGGTCGTTGCGGGCAAGGAGTACGGCACCGGGTCGAGCCGGGACTGGGCCGCCAAGGGCACGCGGCTGCTCGGCGTCCGCGCCGTGATCGCCGAGAGTTTCGAGCGGATCCACCGCTCCAACCTGATCGGCATGGGCGTGCTGCCGCTGGTGTTCGGCGAAGGCGAGTCCCGGCGCAGTCTCGGTCTCAGAGGTGACGAACTGGTAGACATCTCGCTGCCGGAGGACAACGCCGGGATCGAGCCGAGGCAGCATCTCGACCTGACGATCCGCCGCAAGGACGGCAGCAAGGAAACGTTCGTCGTCCAGAGCCGCCTGGATACGGAAAACGAGATCGCGTACTACCGCGCCGGCGGCATCCTGCAGTTCGTGCTGAACAAGCTGGTCGCGCAAGACAGAGACGTCCGATGAGTGACCGGGAACACGCTATATCGCGGCCGAGCGGCCGGATGCTTCGCTTGTCGGCAGGAGAGCAGGGTAGCCGAGAAGCGCGCGAGGAGTGGGCGACTTTGGAACCGGCGCCGCGTTGACGCCCGGCGACGGGGCCTCAACCTCGACGAAGCGCCCCTTCTCAGTTAGCCGGTCAGATGCGCGAGGCACCCCGTCTCGCGCAGCAATGCGTCGAGGCGTTCGTCGCCGCTCACCCGCTGGTACTTCGATTTCAGGACTCCGAGCGAGCGCGCATGGTACTTCTGCGGCTTCTGCGTCCACGCATTGCGCTTGAGTTCCACCGTGAACTCCTCGTCGCCGGCGGCGATGGCGGCGGCATTCGCAGCGCTCCACGGCAGGAACATCGCGCCCACCTGGTCGGCGAGTAACGGCGTCAACGAAGGAGCAAGCGAATCCCACGGCTCGAATTCGCTGAAGGCCACAGGCTCCAGCATGCGGTCCACCCAGGCCGAGACATTCGGGGCGCTGGCCTCGATGATCTGCCTCGGCGTGTGATCGCGCCGGGCGGTGTAGAACTGGCCCCAGAGGCCGAAGTCGGCGAACGCCGGGCGTCCGCCGAAGAGATACGGGCGGTCCGAGAGGTGGGCTTCCAGGAAGCCCAACGCGTCCCTGAAGGATTGTTCGATCTGCGGCGCCGTCACCGCGTTGGAACCGACGAACCAGACGCGGCCAACCATCCGCTCCCGAATCGCCTTCGCGGCCCGGTCGAATTCCTCCTCCGTCGCTTTCGCCATCGTCATGGCCGCGAGCCTGCGCGCGCAGCCGACCTGGTCGACCTCCCGCGCCCAGCGGAGGTGGAACATCCACTTGTTGCCCCATTCGTCGCCGAACTCCTCGAGCAGCGTCGAAACGAACGCGGCGACGGTCTCCGGAGGATGGATGCCAGGTTCGCTGAACTCCGGTTCGAGCGCATCGATGATCGGCGTCGAGTCCTGCATGCCGCGTCCGTCCGGCGTCACCACCAGGGGAACGAGGGGCAGCCGCGCGTGTTTGTCGAACAGCTCGGAAGCGTCCGGACGCAACAACCATTCATGCGGGATTTCCTTGTAGCGGAAGTACGCGCGCACTTTCACCGAGTACGGCGACTCCTCCGCGCCGATGATCCGATAGATGTCCGACATCCCTGTCCTCCGCATGCGACGCCCGTCATTATCCAGCATCCCCTCCGCCGCGTCTGCCGCCGGCCGCGGCAAACGCACCCTGCGCCATCCATGTGGTAACGTCGCGCGCCACGGTAACCTCAAGAGAAATCAGCATGACTGACGCGTCCCCGCTGCCGGTTGGCGACCCCAGGACCCTCGGATTCGATCCAGAACGACTGTCGCGTGTCGGCCCGGCCATGCAGGAGTTCGTGGACGACAGGCGCGTCCCCAACCTCATAACGCTCGTCGCCCGCCGCGGCCGGCTGGTCCATCTCGACGCGCGCGGCGTGCTCGACCTCGACACCGGCGCGCCGGCGCCGGTCGATACGCTGTGCCGCATGTATTCCAACACCAAGCCGGTCGCCAGCGTGGCCACCATGATCCTGTTCGAACGCGGCGTCCTGACCCCGGACGATCCGGTCGCGAAGTTCCTGCCGGAGTTCGCGGAGAGCCGGGTGCGGGTCGCGAACGCGCCGATGACGACCGAGCCGGCCAAGCGGCCGATCACGCTACGCGACTGCATCACCAACACGACGAGCCTCAGCGACCCGGCGACGATGCCGAGCTTCTATCGCCAGCAGTACGGCGAAGCGCTAAAGACCCTGGGTTGGATGACCCGCGACGACGACGATGCGCCCGCGCCGAACAACCGCGAGCGCGTCCGGGCGCTGGCGGAGATTCCGCTCGCGGCGCACCCGGGGGAGCGGTTCGTCTACCACATGGGCTATCCCGTACTCGGCGCCGTCCTCGCCGAGGTTTGCGGACAGCCGCTGGACGCCTTCTTCCGGGACAACATCTTTGAACCGCTCGGCATGTCCGATACGGACTTCTACCTCAAGGATGGCGCGCTGAATCGCTTCGGCACGTGTTACACGCCGCGCGAGGAGGGAGACGAAATCCGCCTGGCGGCTGCGGAGAAGGCCGAGACGAGCGAGAAGCACCTCGGTCCCCGGACCGAATTCGGCGTCGGTGGCGACAGCGGCGGCATCCTCTCCACGGCCGGAGACTACGCGCGTTTCGGCCAGATGCTGCTGAACGGCGGCGAGTTGGACGGCGCGCGCATTCTTGGTCGGAAAACCGTTGAAATGATGCTCGGCAACCACACGAGAGAACTGCGCGCCCCCATCGATCCAGGATTTCATTGGGGCCTGGGCGTTGCGGTGTACCACGGCGGCGAGGGCGTCCCCCTGATGCGCTCCGTCGGCACGTACGGATGGGGCGGCGCGGCCGGAACCACCTACTTCGCCGACCCGAGGGAGGAACTGTTGTGCGTCTGTCTCACGCAGGTGCTGAATGCCGGCATGATGCCGAACAACAACTACTCGGAGACGTTCCAACGGCTGGTGTATCAGTCCCTGGCCTAGTGCCATCTGGGGGATAGTCTCAAGAAATCCGCGGAATTGAAGAATACTGATTGCAATTCGTGATTCATTTATGTAACAGGGCTGTCACAGAAGCGAGGTTGGCCGATGCTGAGTCGTTCTAGTCGAAGGGGAGGAGCCGGGGTGCCGCGACTGATTTACGTTGGAATCCTGCTGGTCGCCGGAATTGCGCTCGTTTCCTCCGTTCCGGCGTCTGCGTCAGGCTCCGTTGCGCCCGGCGGCGGAAAGATCAACACCCGAGCGGCGTACGCGCTGGGCAAGTCGATCACCTTCCGTGAATTGGTGTGCAGAAGGACCTGCCCGATCACGAGACGCGAACTCAATCGCGCGCGGGCTCGAAGTCTGAAAGACAGCCTGGAGTCGGCATTCGACGAGAACAAGGTGAGCACGCCGGACGACGAGCACATCAAGGTCCTCTGCAACGGCCAGGCCGAGCAATGCGCCGCGAGGCTGGAACTCGTGAACTACTACCTCACGCGCCGCTACAGGCTGTAGGGTCGGGAGTCAGAGCATGCACCGTCCATTTGCTACAACACTCGCCTGCGCGACCATCGTTTTCTGCGCGTCCTCGCCGCCGCTGTTCGCAGACGGCTCAGCGTGGCTGCCGGAGCCCGGCACGGGCCATCTCAGCCTGTCCTACGTTTCGCAATCCGCCGAAGAGTTCTATCGCGGAACCGACAAGCGACCGCTGCCCGGTGGCGGACAGGAGGACTTGGCCCAGAACACGGTCTGGTTGGGCGGGACTTGCGGACTCAACGACAGTTTCGCGATCGACATTCAGACCGGTTGGGCGAAGAGCCAGTTCATGACCGGACCGGGTATACCGACGCCGAGCGAGAGCTTCAGCGGCATGGTGGATACCCGTGTCGGCCTCACCTGGCGCATCGTGGACGAGGTCGTTTCGGACCTGCCGAGCGTCGCCCTCAGGGCCGGCGCCATTCTCGCCGGCGACTACGAGACCGGTTTCATCAACTCGCTCGGAGACGGCGGCGATGGCTACGAGGTGTCCCTCGTGGTGGGAAGATTCATCGGCGACCAGGTGGGGCTGTCGGCGGAACTGGGCGCCAGGAACCGCAATGAGAACATCCCCGGGGAGCGGTTCGCCAACTTGTCCGGCATCTGGTTCCTCAACGACTCACTCACGCTCGGCGTCGAATACAGGATGGTGAACTCCACATCCGGAATCCAGATCGGCGGTCCGGGGTTCTCGCCGAACCGGTTCCCGGAAATCGAGGAAGACACCCAGACGGTGGGGGCGAGGCTCTATTACAGCGTCACCGGGAATTTCAGCCTGAGCCTGTTCGGCGCGTCGGTCATCGACGGACGCAACGCGGCCGCTTCAAGCATATTCGGGGCATCGGCAAGCTACTCGTTCGATTTCCTCTAGGAGGGAGGGTGCCCGTAGAACGGCACGCAAGGGCCGGCGAGTTTCATGGCGCTAGTGCTCCGTCAAGCCCAAATCTGCGGGTATCTGCGGGTCTTTTTGCCCCCTGGACTTTGTTGCTCCTCCTTGTGTGGTGCCTGCCACACGGCGTCGTCGCGCCTCGCCAGGAACCAAAAATCCCTCGCAGCTACACT
>CAZFGB010000075.1:0-8362 GCA_964518405.1 uncultured Pseudomonadales bacterium
GGGGTGAAAGACGGCACGCCCGAAGGGCTGACGGATTTCATGGCGCTAGCGCGCTCGCCGAAGGTACTCCTCCTCCGGTGGCGTCCGCCCACTGTCTCGACCCACGCCAAGTCATCGCGGCGACACGAAAGGATCATTGGCTACGTAGTAGCGCAAACGCGCCGTCTTCGCGGCGCCTACACCCACGCGCGGACCCGCGACTACATCGCGCGCATCCACAGTCGGACCCTCTTCCATATGCAAGTCCTCGCCGTCGCACAGATCGGCGCCGTAGTGGCGCATGTCGATGTCGAACGCCTGACAGAGCTTCGCCGGTCCGTTGGCCAACTGGGTGTCCGGCATGCCATGTCGGCGTTCGCGCATGACATCGATGCCGACGACCGGCGCGACTGCTCGGATAAGTACGCATCCCGGCACGTCGACCCCCTCGACGACGACGTTCAGGCAATGGTGCTGGCGGGTCCGAAAGACATAGGCGTATCCGGGTGGACCGAACAGCACCTCGGTACGCTGTGTTCGACCCCGGTACGCATGGGCGGCGCGGTCGCCCGTAGAGAGATAGGCTTCCGTCTCGACGATGCGGCCGGCGACAGGTTCGTTGACCAGGACCGCTCCGAGCAGATCGCGGGCAACTTCGCGGGGGTCCCGAGAGAAAAATGCCCGGTCCACCTCAGGGCGTCCGGGCACCTGCCTGCGCGAACCGCCTCGCGCTCGATTCGATCCGGCGCTAGGCCGTGTCCTCTTCCTCCTCGCTCGCGGAAGCTTCCTTGATCAGAGGCTGCAGCTCGCCCGACTGGTACATTTCGGTCACGATGTCGCAACCGCCCACCAGTTCGCCGTTGACGTAAAGTTGCGGAAAAGTCGGCCAGTTCGCGTATTCCGGTAGCGTGGCGCGGATATCGGGATTGCTCAGGATGTCGACGTACGCGAAGCGTTCGCCGCAGGCGACGAGACACTGCACGGTCTGCGCCGAAAACCCGCACTGCGGCGCTTGCGGCGAGCCTTTCATATAGAGCAAGATCGGGTTGCCTTCGATCTGCGACTTGATCGTGTCGATGGTTTCCTGGCTCATCCTAGCCTCGAATACGTTGATTTGCATTCGCGCATTGTACATGCTGCAAATTCTGAATATCGTCCTCAAACGGGGGGACAGGCCCGTCTTCGACGGCGCCAGCGTGACCGTTCACGCGGGCCATTCGGTAGGCGTCGTCGGGCGCAACGGCGCCGGCAAGACCACCCTGTTCGAACTCATCCTGCGGCGGCTTATGCCGGAGGAAGGGGACGTCTCCTATCCCCGGAGTTGGCGCGTGGCGACGCTCGACCAGAACATCGCGCCCAGTCCCCGACGCGCCCTTGATTTCGTGATCGACGGCGACCGCGGCCTGCGCCGGGTCGAGGCGAAGATCGAGCGGGCGGAGCGCAATGGCGATCATGAGGCGCTGGCAAATCTTCATGCCAGTTTCGAAGACATGGGAGGCTATGACGCGCACGCCCGCGCCGGGGCGATTCTCCATGGACTGGGCTTTCGGGGCGACGATGTCCACAAGACCCATCGAGAATTCTCCGGCGGGTGGCGTATTCGCCTGAACCTGGCGCGCACGTTGATGGCGCCTTCGGACCTGTTGCTGCTGGACGAGCCCACGAACCACCTCGACCTCGATGCCTCGCTTTGGCTGGAGACGTGGCTCGATCGATATCCGGGCACTTCGCTCACGATCTCCCATGACCGGGACTTCCTCGACGCAGTCTGCGACGAGATCGTTCTCGTGGCGGACGGCAGGACGACGTCGTATTCGGGCAACTACTCCGCGTATGAACGTCGGCGGGCGGAAGACCTGACCCGCCAGGCCGCGCTTTATGAGAGGCAGCAGCGAGAGGTCGCGCGCATCCACCAGTTCGCGAACCGGTTCCGCGCCAAGGCATCCAAGGCGAAACAGGTACAGAGCCGACTGAAGGCCCTCGACCGCATGGCCCTGGTCGCGCCCGTGCTAGCCGAGTCCCCGTATCGGTTCGCCTTCGCGAATCCGGACAACGTCCCCAACCCGATCATTTCCGTCGATGCCGCCTCCATCGGTTACGACGACGCTCCGATCCTCGAAAACATGACGTTGCGGGTCTACTCCCGGGACCGAATCGGCATCCTCGGCGTCAACGGGGCCGGCAAGACGACACTGCTGAAGGTCCTCGCCGGCCAGATGGGCTTGCTTGACGGAGAGTTGCAGCGCGCCGGAAGCGTCGGCTATTTCGCGCAACACCAGATGGAGACGCTGGATGGCGGGAAATCCGCCCTGGCCCACCTGTCGGAATCGTCCGGCGACGCGGTCAGCGAACAGGCGGCCCGAGACTACCTCGGTGGCTGGGGCTTTTCCGGAGACATGGCTGCACGTTCGGCAGCGACGCTCTCGGGCGGCGAGCGGGCACGCCTCGTGCTTGCGCTGATAGCACGTTCGCGCCCTTCGCTGCTGCTGCTGGACGAACCGACCAACCACCTCGATCTCGACATGCGCGAAGCCCTCGCCGTCGCGCTGCAGGAATACGATGGAGCGCTTCTCCTGGTGTCCCATGACCGCCACCTGCTGCGGGAGTGCGTGGACGACCTGTGGCTCGTGGGCAACGGCACGGTGAAGCGATTCGAGGACGATATCGACGCCTACGCCGATATGCGCAAGCGCCCCGAAGCGAAACGGCAACAGGGGCAGAAGAGGGCGCTTCGACGCGAACGGGCCGAAAGACGCGACGCGCTCAGACCCCTGCGCGAGCAGCGGACCGCACTCGAGCGCGACATGGAGCGGTGCGGCGAGGAACTCGACGAACTCACCACGGTTCTGGGCGCCGGCGCCACCTACGAACTTGCCACGCCCGACAGCATCAGCGAAATGCTGGTCCGGCGCGGCAGACTACGGAAGGAGCTGGCCAAGGCGGAGGCCGCCTGGCTCGAAGTACAGGAGAGGATCGAGGAAGCGGAAGCGGAGTAGTGTTCTCTCCTAGGGGTCGGGCCACAGGCGAAGCCGAAGGCGCCGACTGTGGGGCACTAATCGCTGAACTCCAAAAACTTGCGGACCTTGACGCCTTCGACCGGTTCGATGGTCAGCGTCTTGCGCTTGCCATTCCTTCGCACCACGACCTTGGTCGACTCCTCGGCTTCCGCGAGCGCCAGGTAGGCGGCGTCCGCGTCGGCGATGTCGTCTTCACCCACGCGTTGCACGATGTCGCCCGGCAGCAAGTGACTGTCATCCTCGGCGCTCAGCACAAGCACCCCGCCATCGACGCCGAAGTACGCCCCCAGCGTTGCGCCGACATCGACCAGTTTGAAACCGAACATCCGCTCTCGGCGACTTTCGTTCCATCCCGACCAGATGCGAGTTGCAGGCGTAAGCGAAGTACCGGGGTGCATCCCCATGATCCGGGCCCTTACGCCCGCCTGCGGCAGCACATCGACCGTCATCGTCTCGCCATCGCGCAACAGCTCCACTTCGACCGTATCACCTGCCTCGACGTGGTCCAGCGTCTCGTGCAGCAGGACGATCGGCGCCTGCGAGCCCGCGAGATCGGCGTCGTTGACGCGCACGATAAGATCTTCCGACCGTATCCCGGCATCTTCGGCGCCGCCGCCCGGCGTGACGCTGGCCACCCGAACGCCCTCGGCATCCTTGCTCGCGATCACGATGCCGAGGAACGGCCGGTCGGACCATTGCTGCTCCATATCGAATCGGCCGATGTACTCGGAAACGTGCTCGGCAAACTTCCCGGCAGCCTCGTCGAGCTTCTCCCGGGCCTCTTCCAAACTAGCCTCAACCGACTCGTCGGTATCCGCTGTCGCGACAGGCCCCGCGATCACGCCCAGAACGCATATGACCGAGATCATCCATCTTTTCATCAGTTTTCCTCTCTTACGTCAACTAGAACGCCACCCTGCGAAGTTGGGCGCCCTGATCCTGCGACTCGACCTCCACCAGGCTATGCAGGAGGACGACCCGCCGGTGCAGCAGCCGCGCCCGTTCAGCGTTGTCGTCCATGTCCTGCAAATACATCGCATTGAGCGCCCCATCCACATCCCCGATGCGGTAGGCGAGGACCCGGCCCGTATCACCGTACGCGCCCTGGAACGGCAGTGATCGAAGGCGATCCTCAAGCCTTTGCGACTCGGCGATCAAGTCCGCTACGGATGATTGCGCCGCAAGCGCCTGGTGGTCGAAGCCGCCTTCGCGACCGGACCGCTCGATGATGAGCAGCGAGATCGCCGCGCCAGCAACCAGGCATGCCGCTAGCGCGAGCGGACGTATCGATGCTCGATTCCGCCGCTCTGCCGAAGCCGACATGACGCGATCCCGCAGGCCCGGCGGCGGCTCAAGTTCCGGCAGCGCCCTGATTTCATCCCGCAGTGTCTGGTCTTCGTGTTCGTTCATCGGTCAGTTCGCAATTCCCTCAGCCGCTGGTAGCCGCGCGCGAGTTGTGACTTGGAGTAACTCGCGGTGCGTCCGAACAGACGGCCGATTTCCTTGTGTGTATAGCCTTCGACATCGTGCAGCCAGATCACGGCTCTCGTCTTTGCGGGCAACCTGTCGAGGGCGCGCTCGAGGTCCGTTGCGCGTTCGACCGTCGCATCTTCCGTCGAATGCGCCAGCTCGACATCCGCTCGCGCGACTGTCCGCCGCCGAGTCCAGGGGGATCGCAACCGCATCAGGCAATGATTGACGACGATCCGACGTACCCAAGCGCCAAGCGCGTCTTCCCGATCAAGGGACCGCGCCTTGGACAGCACGTCGACGAAGGTGTCCTGCGTCGCGTCTTCTGCGAGCCCGGCATCTCCCAGCATCCGCCGCGCCGTCGTATACACCATTCGCGAGTAAGACCGGTAGACCCACTCCTGGGCCACGCGGTCGCCGCGCTTCAGAGACTCGACGATGTCGGCGGGCGTGCCGCCGTTGGCCTGTTGCTCGAATTGAAGCATATGCGCATTAGATGCACGGGCCCGGCAAAAGGTCGCAGCCATCCCCGTGAGTGTGGACCAACCGCAGATGACAGCCCGACGACACGCAGCGACAGTGGCGGCAGGATCCTGTAGCGTTGATCGGGAGACGGAGGTCGGCAGCTGGTAACGGGCCTTTTCCGCTAACGCGGACCCTCGTAGATCGAGGCTTCCGATTTCGACTCTTCGCTGATCTTGCGACCGAGCGACGGGTATATCGGGATCTCCTCGTCCGCGAGCGACGCCATCACTTCCTTGCGCGCCATCGCCGCTTCGATCCAGGGGGCGAGTTCCTCCGCCTTCCTGCGTTCGCGTTCGGCTTCACGTTCCTTGAACTCCGGCATGACTTCCGTCCCGAACACCTCCAGCGACTCGCAGATATGGTCGTGCCGGTTCCTGCCGGCCTGCTGGATGAAGGTGACCTGGTCCACGCCGCAGGCTTCGAACTTGCGCAGGTGCGCGCGCAGATCGTCCGGCGTGCCGATTCCGCCCTGGCTTCCCGATAGCGCCCGGGTGATATCTATCTGTTCCGGCTCCGCGTCCTGTAATGCCTCGAACTGCTTCCACAGGTCCGTACGGCCGGGCTGGTGCTCGCCGAAGGCGTAGAGGCTGCCGAGTGCGAAACCGAAGAACTTGAACCCGTCCAGGCCCCGGTCGATCGCCGTCTGGCGGTCGTGGTGGCAGGAGAAGCTCGACACCATGCAGATGTTGGCGTTGACGGCATGACCGATGGGCACGCACTCCTCGCTCTTGATGATCCGGTAGTACTCCTCCACCCACTCCGTCGCTTCTTCCGGGTCCACGAAGGCGAACGTCAGGGCGCCCATGCCCAGCCGGGCCGCGAGGCGAATGGTGTCCCGCTGGGAACACGCCACCCACAGCGGCGGGTGCGGCCGCTGCGCCGGCTTCGGCACGATGTTCCTGCACGGCATCTCGAAGTACTTCCCCCGGTATCCGGGGTAGGGATCCATCGCCAGCATGTTGCAGATCTGCTCCACCGCCTCGAGAAAGATCTCGCGCTTTTTCTCCACCGGGATGCGAAAGCCGCCCAGTTCGAGTTCCGCCGACGATTCGCCGGTGCCGAACTCGACCCGTCCATTGGACACGAGGTCGAGCGTGGCGATCACTTCCGCCGTGCGCGCCGGATGGTTGTACTGCGGGATGACCTGGCGGATGCCCTGGCCCAGCCTGATGTTCCTGGTGCGCTGCGAGCAGGCGGCGAGGAACACCTCCGGCGCCGACGAGTGGGAGTACTCCTCGAGAAAGTGATGCTCGACCTCCCACGCGAAGTCGATGCCGAGGCGATCCGCGAGTTCCACCTGGTCCAGCGCCTCGTTGAAGAGCTGCTGCTCGGACCCTTCGCTCCAGGGCCGCGGCAGTTGATGTTCGTAAAAGATCCCGAATTTCATTTCGCCAGTGTTCGACCCTCATCCGGCCTTCCGCCTGGGCCTCAGCGATATCGCGGCACGGCGAGCCAAATCAAAAACAGATGCCCGGCGAATTGCAAGAGCGGCGCCACGGCGTCAACCGCGGGCCGCTCCCGGAGAACTGGGAAGGGACGGACGCCGAGCAGCGCAGGGGAGGCCAATCGTTCCGGACGAAGAACCCGTTGGGGACCCGTTGGGAACCCGTCCGGCGGATCAATCGCGAGCATCCGCGTCCGTCCCATGGCTATAGACCACGAAACGGCGAAATCGTGCGGAATCAGAATCCCATCCACTTCGGTAAACTCGACGGATTGAACGAGCTTCGGGAGAAAACGCCTGGTGCCTGGCTTCCCAACAACGCGCATGCGACGTAACCGGCGCGATGCATTCTCAAGGCGGCTGACGCGGGAAACGGAACTCACGACCAGCGACCTTATCTATCCGGTCTTCATTATCGAGGGCAAGAATGCGCGCGAACCTGTCGCTTCGATGCCCGGAATCGAACGTCTGAGCATCGATGAGCTCGTGCGCGATGCGGAGGTGTTCGTCGAGTTGGAACTCCCCGCCATCGCGCTGTTCCCCAACATCTCCGATGACCTGAAGACCGCCGATGGCCGCGAGGCTTGCAGTCCCGATGGCCTGATCCCGCGGGCCGTCGCCGCGGTGAAGGCCCGGCTGCCGGAACTCGGCATCGTGACCGACGCCGCACTCGACCCCTACACCAGCCACGGGCACGACGGCTTGATCGACGACGACGGCCACATCCTGAATGACGAGTCCATCGAGGTGCTTTGCGAACAGGCCCTGGTATGCGCGAATGCCGGCGCGGATGTCATCGCACCGTCGGACATGATGGATGGGCGCGTCGGCGCGATACGCGGTCAACTCGACGCCGGCGGTTTGATCCACACCCGAATCATGGCGTATTCCGCAAAGTACGCCTCCGGCTACTACGGGCCGTTTCGCGACGCCGTCGGGTCCGCTTCAAGCCTTGGCAAGGGCGACAAGGCGACTTACCAGATGGACCCCGCCAACAGCGACGAGGCGCTGCGTGAAATCGCCCTCGACATCGACGAAGGCGCGGACATGGTCATGGTCAAGCCCGGCATGCCGTACCTCGACATCATTCGCCGCGTCAAGGATCGGTTCGGCGTGCCGACCTTCGCCTACCAGGTCAGCGGCGAGTACGCCATGCACATGGCGGCCATCGTCAATGGCTGGCTCGACGAGCGCGTGATCCTGGAATCCCTGCTCTGTCTCAAGCGCGCCGGGGCCGACGGGATCCTGACTTACTTCGGCAGGCGAATCGCTGAAGCGATGCGGGGCAGGTGATAAACTTGCCGCGACACTCAAGGGAGACCGTACGTCAATGAATCACGTTACCGACGAATCATTCGAAGCCGAAGTGCTCCAGGCGGATCGGCCCGTTCTCGTCGACTACTGGGCCGAATGGTGCGGGCCATGCAAGATGATCGCTCCCATCCTGGAGGAGATCGCCGACGAATACGCTGACCGCGTCAAGGTTTGCAAGCTCGATATCGACTCCAACGCCCAGACCCCTCCGAAATACGGCATCCGCGGCATACCGACGCTGATGCTGTTCCGTAACGGTGAAGTGGAGGCAACCAAGGTCGGCGCACTGTCGAAGTCGCAGCTCGCCGACTTCCTGGACAGCAACATCTAGTGCTCCGTCAAGCCCAAATCTGCGGGCATCTGCGGGTCTTTTTGGCCCTTGGACTTTGTTGCTCCTCCTTGTGTGGTGCCTGCCACACGGCGTCGTCGCGCCTCGCCAGGAACCAAAAATCCCTCGCAGCTACACTCGCATCTTTGCCGTGAAATTCCGAGGGTTCCCCGCGCCCCGGGCGTATAGGGGCCCGCCGTCGCGGCGAAGGCGTCGGTGTCGACGGCATGGTTCCGCGCCGTTTGCGGCGACGGCGGTCTGTACGCTGGCTGCCCCGGGTTGTGG
>CAZFGB010000076.1:0-10857 GCA_964518405.1 uncultured Pseudomonadales bacterium
CACGGCGATCGACATCAGCCACCTGAAAGAGTTCGGGTAGTTCGGCAGCGCGAGCAGCCAGAACTGGTCCAGCGGCAAACCCTCCTTCCTGAACATGAAAGGCAGCGCATTGCCCGTGAACGACTGCGGAAAGCTCTGCGCCATGTTCAGCACGCCGACTATGACCAGCTTCTTGAAGTCGATTCGCTCGGTTTCGGTTTCCCGTGCTGCCATCCCGGACCTTCGGTCAATTGCTGACGGCGGACGGGACCGCACTGCGCCTGCCGTGAGTCCCTCAGGTTGTCCTGAGCGAACCGCGTTCACTACGTCGTGGATTGAGCTCGGCCCCCGCCCCTGCTCCCGAGCTTATGGTCTGGGTCGCGCGGATAGCAAGTTCGGACACCGGCACCGGCGGCTGATAGGCTTGGGACATCGATAGAGGGAGGCCAGCATGAAACTAGGGGTCAGCTTCCAGTACCCGGAAAAGCTCACGCCGTCGCACCTGAGCTATCTCAGGAACATGGGCGTCGAGACCATCGAAGTGCGGATGTTCGCCGAGACCTATGACTTCGACGACCTTCTCCGCGTCCAGGACAAGGTCACCAAGGCCGGACTCGACATCCACGAGGTCATGCTCCAGGACATGTACAACCGTCCGTCGATCACCACCGGTGGCGCCGACCGCGACAGGGATATCGAGACCTTCCAGGACTTCCTGCGTGACCTCGGCAAGGCGGGCATACGTCATACGACCTACGCGTGGCACTCGGGAGGCGCGGGCATGACCGGCGAGACCACGTCGCGCGGCGCGCGCACACGGCTGTTCGAACAGGCGGCCGCGCTGGCAACGCCGAACGTCTACGACCGCACCTACTCCGACGATGACATGTGGGAAACCTACTTCTACTTCATGGAACGCATGCTGCCCGTCGCCGAGGAGGCCGACGTTCGTCTCCAGCTGCATCCCAACGATCCGCCCCTGACGCACCAGGGCGTCGCCCGGATCTTCCGCGACGTCGCATCGTTCCGGCGCGCCTTCGACGCGGTGGATCACAACCCCTACAGCGCGACCCTGTTCTGCGTCGGCACCTTCTCGGAAATGCCGGGAGAAGACGGCACCGGCGAGGACATCGTGGCGGCGATTCGGGAGTTCGGGCCGGACGGCCATATCACCCAGGTCCACCTGCGCAATACGTCGAGCCCCATTCCGAACTTCCAGGAAACCTTCCCGGACAACGGCTACCTCGACCTCCTGAAGATCGTCTGCGCGCTGCGCGAGGTCGGCTTCGACGGCATGATCACGCCGGATCACATCCTCGACTGCGGGGACGGCAAGGGTACCGGGTCGATCGGGGAGGCTTACGCGCTCGGCTACATTCGGTGCCTCATCCAGGCGAGCGAAGCCATTGTCGGTAAGTCCTGACCAAGACCCCGCGCTAGCAGGTGGGCTTGGGCGGGGGTAGAGGGAAACGTTTGCGCCACATGCGTCGGACGGTCGTTAAGAGCGCTCTACAAGCGTCGTTGGAAGGGCTGGCGCGCCGTCCATCACACTCGTCCAGGTGCGTCCTCTATCAATCCCGATAGATAACACACCGAAGTCTAGAGAGTGCAGATCAGACACGCAGGATCATCGCTGTCGTCGAGCTTTACCTGCAAGGGCGCGACGAACGGATCGAGTACTTTTTCCCAGGGCGACCGCATACGCGAGCTGTTCCGAGAAGCGTCCAGAGCCATGATTGTCGCCCCATTTATCAAGGTCGACGCGCTTCGATCACTGCTCGAAGCGATACCGTCAGATATTCCACTTCGATGCGTTACGAGGTGGCGTCCCACAGAAGTCGCGGCTGGCGTCTCCGACCTGGAAATACTTGAGATGTTGCGGGAACGAGGGATGTACGAACTACTCCTCGTTGATCGTCTGCACGCCAAGCTCTACGTGGCGGACAATAGGTGTTTGGCCGGTTCAGCAAACGTCACACTCTCGGCGCTCGGCGAGACAACTGGGGCTGGCAACATCGAGGTCATGATCGAAACATCAGTTGACGATCCGGGTGTAGGCGACACCCTCGCCACCATAGACAGGGAGGCTACGCCTGCAAGTGACCTGATGGCCGATGCGGTCCGTCGATTAGCCGATGCGTTGCCCAGTTCAGACGCACTTGCCGACGCCAAGATGATCTGGCATCCATTTAGCCGCCGACCGGAACATGCGTTTCGGGTCTATAGTGAGCGCGTCAGCGGGTACATGACAGCGGCGGACCGAATTCTGCTCGCTGACGTTGCCCGATCCGACATCGCGCCAGGACGAGACGAGCAAGAGTTTCGTCAAGCAATCCGGGAGCTTCTTGCGGCCATACCGATCACGGCCACGATCCTCATTGGGACTGAGGACACGTTGCTAACTCGTGCAGACGCAAACGCGTACTTCGCGACTCTCGCGACCGACGACTTTACCGCAGAGGAAGTATGGGAAGCCTTCGTGCAATGGATGTCGTACTTTTATGACGACGTCGTCATGAAACAAGAGGTTTCCGAGAACGCACTTCGACGAGCCCAGATCTTGTCGAACTCTTGATGGGCTCGGGCCACTTCCTACCGTGTCGGACTATCCGGTCAGTTAGCTCCATCAGAGCGCAGATTGCGCCAGATGGGCTCCAAGGCAATGAAGAGGTGATAATCACGGCCACCGCCGCTGCCAACGAGGACCGGGTGGCACCTCCAAGCGCTGCGCTACCTTCTAACCGCGCAGGAGAGCTTCTTTTCGATGGTAGTGATCGAATTCCGTCCCGCAGTTTCGGACTATGCCGCAGCGTTGCGCAAGCGGGCGAGGTCGTAGGCCATTTGCAGGCGCATCCATGTCTCCGCCTCGCCGCGGCCGGACTGCTCCAACGCGAGAGCCACGGCAGCGGTGACCCCACCCTTTCCCTCCAATATCCGGTTCAACGCGGCGCGAGACATTCCGAGCTCGCGCGCCGTCTCGACTACGGTAACGCCGCCGCCGCGCAAGTTCTCCCGCAGAATCTCTCCGGGATGGCAAGGACTTGCCATGGACACCTTTTCTCCGCTCACGCTACCTCCGATCAATGGTAGTCAACCAAGTCTATATCTACTGCCTCGCCGTCCGCGAATCGGAAAACTACCCGCCAATTCCCGGTCACCCGAACGCTCCAATATCCCGTCATGTCTCCGCGTAGCGGATGAGGTCGGAAGCCGGACCCCAAAACGTTCGCCGCGTCCCGCGCTCCCGACGCCTGATCCAAGACCGACAGAATCTGTTCCAAACGCCGCGCGCTCCCGGCAGGAATGCTGGCGGAAGATCCGTCGCGGGCTAGTCTGCGCAATCCCCGGTGCCGAATCCTCATGCGCGCAATCTATTTGTATGTGTAGCCACATGAAGCGGGTCTCGGCACGTAGCTGCATGATCCATCCGTCCATCGTATGGGCGAAGGGCAGAAAATACTCGAACGGACGCCCAAAGAAGGGAATGGGCTGGAACGGCCAAGCTGCCCAGCCCATTGACAGAGTTTTCGCCTGACATGCCACGCCTCGAAACAGGGTCGCAGGACGCCAGGAGCATTGTCGCTGCCTTGTACCGCCCGACATCCCCCAAGTCAACGGACAAAGGGCGCAGATATAGCGTCGAGTTTCTCGCGCACCGTTTCGTCAAGCGTCCAGCCGACGGCGCCGAGGTTGTCGTCGAGCTGCGCCGCCGTATCGGCGCCCGTGATCGCCAGCGTGATCTCCGGATGTGACAGCACCCATGCGAGGGCCAACTGCGCCGGCGTCTTGCCCAGTTCGCCCGCGAGTTCGATGACGGTGGCCATGACCTTCTGCGCCGCTTCGCCCGCCATCGCGGCGTAGGCCGCCGGAGGGCGCGACGCGAATAGCGATCCAGGGGGTGGCGGAGCGCCGGGCGTATAGCGCCCGCTCAACAGTCCGATATGCAGCGGACTGTACGCCATCGCGCCCTGGCCGGTATCCCGCAACAGCGGGAACATTTCCTTCTCCAGGTGCCGATTGAGCAGGCTGTACATGTTCTGCACCGCCATGTAGGGAACCGCGTTCAGCCGGTCCGCCACCCAGAGCGCCTTGCAGACCTGCCAGGCCTCGTGGTTGCAGCACCCCACGTAGCGGACTTTGCCCGAATGCACGAGATCGTCCAGCGCCCTGACGGTCTCCTCCAGCGGAGTCTTTTCGTCGAACCTGTGCACGAGATAGAAGTCGATATGGTCCGTGTCGAGCTGCCGCAGCGATGTCTCCACCTCCCGCATGATGTGATGCCGCGACAGCCCCTGGTCGTTCGGCCCGCGACCGACCTCGCTGCCGACCTTGGACGTGATCAGGACGTCGTCCCGCTTGCCCTTGATCGCCTTGCCTAGGATCGACTCGGACATCCCGATGTTGGCCCGGTCGTCCATCAGGCCGTAGACATTCGCGCAGTCGATGAGGTTGATGCCCTGGTCAATGGCGTGCTCGATGGCCCTCCGGGCTTCGGCGGCGTCGTCCTGGCCCCTGAGTCCCAGACCGAACGCCAATCGGCTGACCCGCACGCCCGTCTTTCCGAAGTTCACGTATTCCATGGTCTACGTTTCCTCTCGGTTCAGGAAAAGGAGGCAAACGGGCCTCGGAACGGAGGTCTCGCAGACGACATCGCGAGGCCGCCCGTCTTCCAGAGCGAAAACGACGACGTTGTCCGAGTTCTGGTTGGCCGCGAGCAGCCATCCGCCGCTGGGATCGACGGTAAAGAACCGGGGATGCTCGCCGCGCGTCGACGCGTGATCGGGCGCCGAAAGCCGGCCCGCGTCGTCGACGGCGAAGCTCACGATGCTGTCGTGGCCGCGATTGCTGCCGTAGACGAAGCGCCCGTCCGCCGCCACGATGATCTCCGATGTGGTGCTCGCGCCGTCGAAGCCGTCCGGCAGCGTCGAAACGGTCTGCAGGATCCGCATCGGACTGTCGGCGGCGCGTTCCAGCACGTCGATCGTGTTGCCGAGTTCGTTGATGACGTAGAGAACCGGCAACGTCGGATGCCGCTCGACGTGCCGCGGCCCCGCGCCGGCCGCGAGTCGGGTCACGCCGGGTTCACCCGCGAACGCCCCCGCGGCGTCGATGCGATACCAGTAGAGCCGGTCGCCGCCGAGGTCCGGCACCAGCATGTCGCCGTCCGTCAGCAGGTACGTCTGGTGGGCATGCGCGCTTTTCTGGCGGATCGGGTTGGGACCGGCGCCGGTGTGCTCGGAAAAGTCGACGCGCGGGCCGATCGCGCCGTCGTCGATCCGAAACGTCGCCACGCTTCCGGTCGAGTAATTCGCTACCGACAACCAGTTCTCCGTAGCGGCCAGGTGACAGGGGAAGGCGCCGTCCGTCGGCACCGCATTCAGGAAATCCAGGCCGTCGTCAGTCAAGGCGAACGCCGATACCCGGCCCGGGTTCAGTTCGTTCACCGAATAAACGAATTCGCCGCGCTGCACGAGGAATGCCGGACTCTGCGCCTCGGCAGCGAGGCCGCTCGCCGTCAAATCGCCGGTCGCGTCATCGAACCTCGCTTCGTAAATCCCCTTCGACGCACCGGGCTCGGGTTCGCGAGGCGTGTACGTGCCGATGAGAAGGCGACTGACGGTCATGGGGCGGTCCACTGCGGGAAACGCGTAAGCATATCGGTCGTGGCACGTCGTATGCGAACTCGCCGCACGAATCGCGCCCGATCAGGCGGGGTCGAGGCGCGGATTGTCCATCTCGTGCGAAAATGTCGCCGAGTTTTCCCCGAGAGTCTCGTATGCCTGGCCAGAAACTCGGCACCATTGTCGTCGCCCTTCGCCTGGAGGATCAGCACCTGGAGGCCATCCGGGCCGCCGCGCCCGGAGCTGAGGTCGTCAGGATCAACGGCCGCGACGAGTGGCGTGTCCGCCGCGCCGAACTGGAGTCCACGGTCGAAGTGCTCGCCGGGGTACAGGGCCCTGACAACCTGGACCTGGCCTCTATGCCGCGGCTGCGCTGGATCCAGACCGGAGGGGCGGGAAACGACTGGCTGATCCGCTCCCCCGAAGTCGTAAACAGCGACGTCATGGTCACAAACGGATCCGGTGTGGCCGCGATCCCCATCGCCGAGCATGTGCTGGCCATGATGTTCGCGTTGTCCCGCCAGATTCCCCGCTTTACGAAGTCGCAGATCGATCACGAGTGGTATCGGGGAGAACGGCTGGCCGAGGTCGACGGCAGCACGATGGGAGTCGTCGGCTTGGGCGCCATCGGCGAGAAGACGGCGGAGAAGGCACGCGGACTCAACATGCGCGTGCTGGGCTTGAGACGCGACCCCACGCGCAGCTCGCCGCACGTAGACCGCATGCTCGGCCCCGACGGACTCATGGAGCTGCTGGAGGTATCCGACTGGGTGGTCCTAGCCAGCGCACTCACGTCCAGGACGCGCGGCCTGATCGGCGAACCGGAACTAAGGGCCATGAAGGACACGGCCTGTTTGATCAATATCGCCCGAGGCGCGCTAGTGCAGGAGAGGGTCCTGGTCCAGGCCCTGCGGGAGGGTTGGATAGGGGGCGCGGGCCTCGACGTGTTCGAACGCGAGCCGCTGCCGTCGGGTTCGCCGCTCTGGGACATGGACAATGTCCTGATCAGTTCGCACTACTCGCATTCCACGCCGCACTACAATGATCGTCTCGCCGACGTCTTCATCGAGAACCTGCGGCGCTACCGCGCGGGCGAGCCGATGATCAATGTCGTGGACAAGCAGCACAACTCGTAGCGCGCCAGGCATAGACAGCACCAGGGAGAACAAAGAGATGGCAGATACGGTCAGATACGGACTCATCAGCACGGCGCGAATCGGATTTAGCGCCCACGTACCCGCCGCCAACGCCTCGTCCAATTCCGAAATCGTCGCTGTCAGCAGCCGCAACCTTGAAACCGCCGAGGCGGCAGCGAAGGAGCACGGCATCCCGCTCGCGTTCGGCAGCTACCAGGAGATGATCGAAAGTGACGAGATCGACGCCGTCATCAACACGCTACCGAACTCCATGCACCACGAGTGGACCATCAAGGCCGCCGAAGCGGGCAAGCACATCCTGTGCGAGAAGCCTTTGTCCGCAACCATGGCCGAAGGCCGCGAGATGAAGGCTGCGGCCGAAGCCAACAACGTGGTGCTCGTCGAGGCATTTACGCCGCGCTGGACCAGGCAGAGCCGCACCGTGCGCCAACTCATCGCGGACGGCGAGATCGGCGAGGTCACCTACCTCGAGTCCAGTCTCGCCTTCAGGATGAGCAGACCCGACGACATCCGCCTCAGCAAGCCTCTGGCCGGAGGCAGCCTGATGGATGTCGGGTGCTACGCCGTGTATGCGGTGCGCTACGCCATGGGCGTGGAACCCGTGTCGGCGATGGCGTTCGACCGCAAGCGCAGCGGCGTAGAAGTCGACACCACGTTGAGCGGACTGTTGCGGTTCCCGAACGACGCGGTCGGGCACATCTGGTGCAGTTTCGACGGCCCGCGGCGGATCGTTTTCGCCGCGGTCGGAACAGAAGGCACGATTTCCGTGAACGGCGCGTTCAGGGAGACCGCGCCCGTGACCATCACGCGGGGCGACGACGAGCCGCAAGTGATGCCGATGACCAGCGGCAATCGTTTCGAGGTGCAGATCGACGAGTTCTCGGAGTGCGTCCTTACGGGTAAGCAGCCGGAGTTTCCGCCGGATGACGCGCTCCGCAACATGGCGGCGATACTGGCCCTGTACGAGTCGGCCGACACGGGCAAGGCGGTACCGGTAGAGCAGATCTAGCGCACCCCTGCGTACCACGTTCATTTCCCTCCATTTCCGGTTGCGAGCGTCGAAGGACGACCTTACAATCGCGCGCCTTCGAATTCGTGGCCCACGCGATGAACGGAATGCAGACAGCATGTGCGACCGCGACGTTCGCACTCGACGCGATGTCGAGCGCCGCGTCGCGCGTTCAGGCATGGGCGCGCTTCACCCCGCCGATGGGAGACGCTAGCGGGTAGGGACTTCCCCACACGGTTCCGAAACCCCGATGCGCGTCCCCGCCATCGGGGTTTTTTGTTGTTTGACGCGTGAAAACGCCTTTACGGGAGAAAAAGCAGGATGTCGACGCCGACGCGACGACAGTTGGAGAAAAACTTCCAGCGAATACTGGTGCTGTCGTTTTTCCAGGTGTTCCTGGTCCTCATGCCCATCATCGTGCTCTTCTTCGAGAGCCGGGGCTTGACGCTGCCCGAGATATTCCTGCTGCAAGCATGGTTTGCGGCCGTTGTGCTCGTGATGGAAGCGCCGTCCGGCTACCTGGCCGACCTGCTCGGGCGCAAGCGCGTCATCGTGGCCGGCGCGTTCTTCATTGGCGTGGGCCACAGCATCCTCCTGTTCGCGGAAGGCTTCTGGCAGCTCGCGCTGTTCGAAAGCTGCCTGGGTCTTGGCCTGAGCCTCGTTTCCGGCTCGGACCTGGCGCTGCTCTACGACACGGAACTCGCCCTGCACGAAGACGCGCGCCGGAAGCGCAAGGCGGTGCGCCGGCTCTTCACCACGCAAAACGTGTCCGAAGCGCTGGCGGCGACGACCTGCAGCGTGTTGCTCCTGTGGTCGATGGAGGCCGCCGTCTACGCGCAGGTGGCGGGCGGATGGGTCGCTTTCCTGTTGACGTTCGGCCTGGTCGAACCGCCGGTAGCCCGGCTCGCCAGGGACAGCCATCTTCAGAACATCCGCACCGTTCTCCGTCACCTGCTGCTGAACGGTCCCGTGCTGCGCCTCACGTTCCTGGCGCTGTCGGTGTGGGCGCTGACCACGATGTTCGCGATCTGGCTGCTGCAGAAACACTGGCAGCAACTCGGGATCGGCATCATTCACTTCGGCTATCTGTGGGGCATCCTGACTTTCATATCCGCCGTCGCGGGCCGCTATGCCCTCAGTCTCGAGGACCGGCTCGGCAGCACGGCGATGCTGGTCGCCGTGGGTATCGGCCCCGTGCTCGGCTACATCGGCCTCGGCGCGCTCGGGGCCATCGGCGGAGTGCTGGTCAGCGTCGTGTTCTTCGCCTGCCGGGGCTTCGGCCATGTCGTGCTGAGCGATGCATTGAACAAGCGCGTGTCGAGCGAGTTTCGGGCCACCGCCAACTCATTCGCCAACCTCGGTTTTCGCGCCGCCTTCGCCTTGACGGCGCCGATGGTCGCCGCCGCGCTGAGCCTGTGGGGCATGGAGACGACGTTCCTGCTCCTGGCCGGGATGAGTCTGATGATTTTCGCAACGCTTGTGGTGCCCCTGATCGGCGCCGCAAGCCGCGCGCAGGATGTCGGCAATCAAGCGGCGGAGGCTTGAGACCAGGTGTTTGATCGCAACGCACCTGACGGTGCATTCCCGCCAGCGTCCCCCATCGCATGGACGGACAGAAAACCCTTGGCTACCGCCTTCGGCGTTTCCTGCCCTTGGTCGCCGCCGCGAGCGGTGCCTGCATCTTTTCGTAGAGCATGAACAGGTGCTCGACGCGCTCGCGTTCGGAAGCGAAACCGCCGCGCCGATAAAGCCGGTCCACCGAGCGGTCGAGCGCCCGATGCGCCCGGCGCAGGTCCGGCGGCATCAGGTCGGGATCGTAGAGTTCGGCCAGCGTCGCGCCTGAATGGGCCGCACGCGCATCCAGTACGGTCTGGGCCAGTGGTTCCAATCGCGACAGTTCCGCGTCCTTGGGCGGCAGCGGGAATGTGTTGTACACCAGGCCTATGGAATAGCGGTAGTCGCTCTTCAAACGCCCGCCGATATGGCGCAGCCATGCCATGTGCATGGCCGAGGTCAGCAGCGCGAAATCGGCCAAGCTCGCGTTCTCCAAAATCCTGACGAGGTTGCTTGGAATGACCGGCGGCTCCAGCCAACCGATGGGCGCATACTCTCGCCGCTCCGAACTGACCTCCGGGATCACCAGAAACGGCGCTGTGGGAATGACGTTGACATGGTAGAGCGTCGGGGTTTCTGCGAGCTTCCGCGTAGGCGCGCTCTTGCTGGCCAGGCGGAATGCGCGGACGGCGGCGATCCGCGCTCGCACGTGCGGCATTTTCGCGAGCACATCCGGCGGAGCGTCGTGCAGCGCCAAAATCCATCGTTGCTTGCCCTGCAAGTACTCCCGCGCGCCTACGAAGGGTCGGAGATAGGCCGGCGCCTCGGGCTCGGCGACCGTCAGTTCTTCCCGCTCCTTCGCGTCGAATATGTAGTTGCGGTTGTCGATGGGCTTGGAACCGATGATCAGCTTGCCCATCCCGTTGATCGGCGCACTTTCTTGCGCCACGACCAAGTGCGGATCGGACAAACGGCTTCCATCAAACAAGTAAGGCGACAGGGCCGCGTGATGGCTTTCCTCCGGCTCGCCGTTGATGTCGGGATAGCTGAATAGCCGCTTCTCGGTTCGAACGGCCTCGCGCCGGTCGAGGCCGAGAATGACGACATGCACATGCGCCTTGCCCCGCGCGTCCGACCCCCAAGCGAACGTCCGGTGCGCGAAGCCGATCTCCAGCTTGCAGCGCTCGAACAGCACAGGCCAGAGTTGCGCGACCTGCTCGCCCTGCGTGATCGAGTTGGTCGCGACGAAGCCGATTCGGGCATCGCTGCCCTTCACGTACTGACCCGCCTTGATCAACCACGCGGCGACGTAATCGAGCGTCCCGCCGCTCTTGCCGAGCGCCGCGATCCGATGCACTTGGGCGCGTTGTTCCCGCGCTTGAAACTTCGCGCCGCCGAAGGGCGGATTGCCGAAGACGAACGAGCACTCGTCCGGTAGCAACAGTTCGGACCAGTCCGTTTCGAGCGCATCGGCGTGGACTATCTGGGGCGACTTCGCCAATGGGATGCGAGCGTAGGTCTGCCCAAACTCCAGGCT
>CAZFGB010000077.1:0-7402 GCA_964518405.1 uncultured Pseudomonadales bacterium
AGTGTAGCTGCGAGGGATTTTTGGTTCCTGGCGAGGCGCGACGACGCCGTGTGGCAGGCACCACACAAGGAGGAGCAACAAAGTCCAGGGGGCAAAAAGACCCGCAGATACCCGCAGATTTGGGCTTGACGGAGCACTAGACCTTTGGTGCTGCCTGAAGGGGCAGTCCCGCAGGGTTCCGCTTCCGTTCAGTGGTTGGGTATACTCGAAACCAGTCTCCTGGGGTGTTCGCCAGTCGGTACAGTCCTTGAGCCGTTAGAAAAAAATATGGGGGCTCCGCTGTGGAGCCGGTGAGCAAGCCCTATGCTGCCGCCTCACGCCGGTTCCGGCGTCGGACGTCATGCTGCGGGACGCCTTGGGCACATATGAATCCCCGACCTGAACCAGAACGGTTCAGGCAGTCCAGACAGCGGCGCACTCGGGAGACGACCCCTTCATCGCGGCGGCGCGTGTTGTCTCTCTTCGCGCATTGCGCACGAATTTCAGTTCGGCCCGCCACCCTTGTTGGAATGACTGACCGGCCATGACGCTGCGCCGAGAGATGCGCGAACGTCGCCGCGCCGTGCCCGCTGCCGACCAGAGGCGCCATGCGCACGACGCGTGCCGGCATCTCGTCACATCGGGGATCATGTTGCGCGGGCGCGTGGCCGCCTATGCGGCGGCGGACGGCGAACTGAACCTCTGGCCGTTCATTGCGCGGCATCCCCGAATCGCATTGCCGGTCGTCGAATCGGCGCGGCGCATGACCTTTCGCCGGTACCGCCTGGGAGATCCCCTGCGCCGCAACCGGTTTGGCATCGCGGAGCCGGCGGGCGGGCTTTGCGTGCCGGGGTTCGCGCTCGCCGTCGTGCTGATGCCACTTGTCGCCTTCAGCGATGAAGGTCGCCGGATAGGCATGGGCGGGGGCTTCTACGACCGCCACTTCGCGGCGGCGCAACGCCCGCTGATGATCGGCGTCGCGCACGAATTTCAACGCCTGCCGCACATTCCGCATCGCGACTGGGACGTGCCCCTCGACGCCGCCGTGACGGAGCGCGGATGGCGCTACTTCACCCGGCGCGGCAGGGGCCTGCGGTTATACTGACCGCATGGCAGTTCGCAAGATCATCCGCATGGGGCATCCGACCTTGCGGCGACGCGCCCGCGAATTGCGACCGGAGGAACTGACCAGCGGCGCCCTGCGTCGCCTGGTGTCGGATATGGTCGATACCTTGCACGACTATGGCGGCATCGGTCTGGCCGCGCCGCAGGTGAACGAGAGCGTGCGGCTGGCGTTGGTCGAGATTCCCGGCGGACCGACGCGCTACGGCGAGTTCGATCACATGCCCCTGACCGTTTGCGTCAATCCGGAAATAGAGATCGTGGACGAGACTGCGGCGGGGTATTGGGAAGGTTGCCTGTCCATACCCGGTCTGCGCGGTCTCGTCGAGCGGCCGCAGCACATCCGCGTGCGTTATCTCGACCTCGAAGGCGGGCGGCACGCACTCGAAGCCAGCGGATTCCTGGCGACGGTCTTTCAGCACGAGTTCGATCACCTTGACGGTCGCCTTTTCGTCGACCGCATCCAGGATCCGACGCGGCTCGCTTTCGAGGAAGAGTTCGCGCGCTACGTGCTGCCGTCGGAAAGCGAAGGCGAGTCGGCCGCCGCCGCGGATTAGCATGGCGCGCGACGAACTCAAACAGGCGGCCGCGCACGCGGCGCTCGAACTGGTCGAACCAAAACTGACGCGCGATTCGATCGTTGGGGTCGGCACCGGGTCGACGGTGAGATTCTTCATCGACGCGCTCGCCGGGCGCGCGCACAAGTTCGATGCCGCCGTGTCGAGTTCCGAAGCGTCCACCGCCCAGTTGCGCGACCGGGGGATTCCCGTTATCGATCTCAACGCGGCGCCGTCGGTGATGGTCTACGTGGACGGCGCGGACGAAGTGGATGCGTCCAACGCCCTGATCAAGGGAGGCGGCGGCGCGCTGACCCGCGAAAAGATCATCGCCGCGTCGGCCGACGAGTTCATCTGCATCGTCGACTCCGGGAAAGTGGTCGACCGGCTCGGAGGCTTCCCGCTGCCGGTCGAGGTCATCCCCATGGCGCGGGGGCTCGTCGCGCGCAGGCTGGCGGGCATGGGCGGCAGGCCGGAATACCGGCAGGGCGTGGTGACCGACAACGGCAACGTCATCCTCGATGTGCGGGGTCTGTCAATCGACGATCCCGACGCGCTGGAGTGCGCCATCAACGACATGGTCGGCGTCGTCGTCAACGGCATCTTCGCCGCGAACCGTCCGGATGTGGTGCTGGTGGCCTCCGCCGACGGAGTCAGCCAAAGATAGCGATCCGGCCTGAGTCGTGATTTCGGTTTGCTAGCCCAGCATCGACGCGAGGCGCACTTTCAAGGCTCTCGCGCAAGAGTTTTGCCGGCGGTGGAGCGTGCGGGTACAGCCATTGTGGTCATATCCGCCAACGCGCCTTGCCACGGGCCTGGACACATCCTTAGTCGTTGATCCTCAGCGGCTCCAGCTTGTTTCGCAGAGCACCCAGAAAGGCGTCACGCTGCACCGTTGTGGCCGCGAGCAGTCTTTCGCACGAGTCCTCCAACGTCAGGACTTCCCAGTGACCACGAGCCAGTTCGAGATTTCCGAATGCATCAGATCGAAGATCGACAACCATCCAGACGATGTCGCCGTCTCCAAGATCCTGCGTGGGGTTGGTGCTTGCGCCGCCGATAGAGTCAAAGAACGGACGGTCGACAGCCACAGCCATCTTTGATCCCCATCGGCGAAGCGTTGGAACTTTGATCTGAAGCTGGGGCATCAGTCTCTTTGCGCTCGATGAGCGCCAGTCGGGACGTCGAACAGCGTCTGGGAAGTTCGGGCGGTGACCGGCTGAATTCCGGAGGTTTTCGAACTCCGATCGCATGCTGGGTCCAGAGAAATATACGGCCTGGATTTCGAGTCCAAACCAATCCAGTCCACCGCTTTTGGTTCGTGCGACGACAAGATCGATTTTTCCCGCAGGTTTATTCGTTCGCGTCCCCTGCATGAAAGCGACTTCACGCGCCAGCATGGACTCGCTCGCGTCAAAGCCGACTATTTCAGCCAGCCACCGTACTGGAATCTGCGCTTGCTCGAACCGGTAGGGACAGACGACCACCGGTTCCCCCGCAGCCGAGCCTAGCGTGCCATCCGTATCGCGGTTGTACCGTTGAAGAGAACAGACGCCCCCGCGCTTGGAGCAAGCGGGCGAACCCGATTGGTAAGGGCACTTAGGGATCTTCGCCGCAACTTCATCGCGGGGGGATAGGGATATTTGGGCCAATCGTTGCCGTTCTTCGACAGACAGGCCGGCCAAGGGCTTGCCGTACCACTCGCAGATGCCAAAACGCTGTTCGGGCACTATGGCGGGCTTTTCTCAAACACGGGGCGTCGAGTGATGACCAGTTCAGAGACTTTGGCGTGGTGGGTATTCTTCATGGTCACCTGCACGACGTTGAAGCAGTGTTTCTCTGTCAGTTCCACGATTTGCGGAGCGTAGTCGTAGGTCATCAGGAAGTCTGCGCCGCTACGGCTGAGAATTTCGAACAACGCGGGATGATCGATTTCATTGTGAGCGTAGAGCCGCCTGCCGGCGCGCTTGCCTCCAGCGGTGTAGGGAGGGTCGACGAATGCAACCGTGTCGGAGGTAGAGCGATGGAGCAGAGATTCAAGCAATTGCGTACCCTCCGTTTCGCAGAAACTGATTCGCTTGGCATGTTTGCTGATCTGGTCAAGACGCTTGGCGATGGTTTCCGGATACCATCTCGAACCGATGCCCCGCCCATTCTCCCCTGACCGATTCAGGGATGCGCCCGGCGCCAGGATGCCGCCGCGGCGGGTTCTGTTCAGAACAAGCGTGCGAAAGCCATGATCGACGACATCGCATGGTTGGCAATCAGCGACGGCATGCACTGCTTCGCGGGTCGGATCGAAAGCGAGGACCCGTTTCCTGATTGAAGGGCCGAAGCGAAGTGCGGCGTGCCAGAAGGCCGCGACGTCACGGTCCAGCTCCGCCATTAGACATCGCTCGACCAGCCCCTCCATCACCGCTGTCAGCGAGACAATCCCACCGCCGGCGAAGGGTTCGATGAGTAGTCTCGGTTTGGTGTCCAGGCCGTGAAGCCAAGCCCGAATGTGGGGAACCAGCCAAGTCTTGCCTCCCGGATAGCGCAGAGGACTGCGCTGCGGTACGGACGCGACGTTTGCGGCGGGTATCGGGGATGTCTTGATCGGGTCAACTCCAACCGCATCGAACAGGTCGAACGACTCCATCCAGAGATTCCCGCTACTTTAGAGAGCGGAACCAGCACGAGCCATCGACTGCAATCACCCCCAAGCCTGGGCCCGGTGGCTGCACCCCCCGCGCAAACCATGCCAACGAGGATGGGATGGTCGTACGCGGCAACGCATGATCGTTACGATAGCGCATCGGCAGCGAACGTCAAAACCCGAAGCAGTGCCGGCGATGCTGGCGCCGCAGACTCGTGGATACCGCTCTGATCACGGTAAGGGGATTGCGAACGTACATCTGTGGGCAATCGCGATCATTCAAGGTAGGAATTGATCCACCGGATTCCTCTCGAGCGCTTCGGAGCCGCCCCGGGGCCGGTTGCGCAAACCGGTCGGTCCCTCCATCATGATGCGGGAGGTTTCGGACAGGCGGGCGCGATGTCACTGAGTTCCAAAAACCCGATCGCTGCGGATTACGGAGAGCACGAAGCGGCCATGGCGGCCTATCGGTCGGCCGGCGAGGCGCGCGCCCTGAGGCTCGGCAATCGCGGCCCCATTCGTTTCGACGCGGACGGATCACTCGGCGAAGATATCCTGGAAGCGTATTGGCGCTGCGGCTTTTATGTGTTCGAAGACGTTCTCCGGCCGGAAGAACTTGCGGACCTTGAGCGGGACCTCGACCGCATCCTCGATCGCGCGCCCGCGGAACCCACCGTGAGACTTGACCGGCACGGGCGCCCGGCGCTGAACGCGGATCGCGAGATGTTCGGCTTTTCGCTGGTCCCGCCGCTGTCCGATCCGGTCGGCGGAACAAAGCGCAACCAAGGCAGGCATCCCGCGAAGATGATCGAACCGACCCCGCCCGAAGACGCGCCGGACTACGTGCTGCAGGTGGTCTCGGGCGCCCTGCAGTATTCCGACGCGAGCCTGCGCGTTTACGGGCATCCCGATCTGCTGCGCGTCGCGGCCGCGATCAACGGCGATGACTTCACGCCTTTCAACGAGGTGCTCTTCATCAAGCAACCGGGACTCGGCGGTTCCGTGGCATGGCATCAGGACGGCACCACGCATTGGGATGCGCCGATCTTCGACAGGGGCACGCACGGGTTCAACTTCATGGCGCAGTTGTACGGCTGCAATGCGGCCAACGGCCTCTGGATCGTGCCCGGCTCGCATATGGCCAAGGCCGACATCAAGGCGATGTGCGAGGCGGCGGGCTCTGACCGGTTGCCGGAAGCGGTTCCGCTGCTCTGCACACCGGGCGATGTGGGCATTTGCAATCGCCAGGCGGTGCACGGGTCGTTCGCCAACACGAGCCCGGACATCCGCGTCACCGTCAACTTCGGTTTTCATCGGCGCGCCTCGGTGCTCGGCGCCAGGGGCAACGGCATCCACGCGCCGGGAAGCGACAGGATCGTCTACGATGCGGACCGCATCCGGAAACGCTCCCGGATGCTCGGCTACGCGATCAACGCGCGCCGGCAACGGTTCCCGGACGAAGAGTCTTACCGGTACCAGCCCCATATCGCCGAGGGCGTGACTTTCGAGTGGAACGATGCCGCCCGTGAGCGCATCAAGGACTACAACCTCTTCGACCTCGGCATCTAGGGCCTGCCACCAGGCCTTCTGGGCATGGGGGCTAAAGCGTCGTGGCACCGTCCGCATATGTCTTCCTTGCCGCCTCGCGACAGCCGTCCGATTCATGGCTGTCGGCGAGTGGCGCGCCGGGGCCCTTGGCGCACCGGATGCTGGATCGGCAGTCTCAGTTGTCGATATCGGGTCGTCGTCGCGCGCGCTTGATACTGCTGCGACGACGCTTCGACTCGCGGCGGCGCTCGCGGGCCGCTCGACTCGGTTTCGTCGGTATTCGCCTGGCGGGCGCGTGGGCCGCCGCCGTGACGAGCGACCGCAACCGCGCGAATGCGTCGTCGCGGTTGCGCGCCTGGCTGCGATGGTTCTGCGCGAAGATGACGATTTCTCCGGCCGCGTTCAGGCGTCGTCCCGCGGCGCGCTGCAGCCGGGCGCGCAGTCCCTGCGGGAGGTTCGCGCGCGCGAGGTTCAGGCGCAACTCGACGGCGGTCGCGACCTTGTTGACGTGCTGTCCGCCGGGTCCCGATGCGCGGACGAACTTGATCGACAGCGCGTCCTCCGGCACGCGTGCCCCTCGTGCTATTTCAATCAATGCCATTAATGCACAATAGTCCGCGGGGCGGCATGCAGACAAGACGCGTCGGGACGCGGGAACAAGCAGTGCTTTCGGAAACGCGCATTGAACGCCATCGCGCAGACGGCCATGTCGTTCCGGACAGCCGGGTGCCCGAGGAAGTGGTATAACGAAGCGGAGTCCCGCAGGGGAGAGACTGCCGTACAACTGCAATCGCACGGGTTGATCGAGAAAGGAAATGAGTGAATTCGAAGGAAAAGTCGCTGTCGTCACCGGGTCTGGTGGAGGCATAGGAAGGTGCCACGCACTGGAGTTCGCCAAGCGCGGGGCGAAAGTCGTGGTGAACGACCTGGGCGGCGGCGTCGACGGCACGGGGCAGGGCGATGCCGCGGATGCGGTGGTCGCCGAGATCGAGGCCGCAGGGGGAACCGCGGTTGCCAACAAGGCATCCGTGTCCGATCGGAAAGGCGCTGCGTCCATCGTGCGGACCGCCATCGACGCGTTCGGCCGCATCGACATCCTCGTCAACAACGCCGGCATCCTGCGCGACAGGACGTTCAAGAACATGACGCTGGACGAGTGGGACATGGTCATGAACGTCCACCTGAACGGCACGGCCTACGTGACGCACGCGGCCTGGCCGTTGATGTATGAACAGAACTACGGTCGCATCGTCTTCACCAGTTCCGGCTCCGGCATATTCGGCAACTTCGGGCAGTCCAACTACGGCGCCGCGAAGATGGGCATGCTCGGACTGATGAACGTCCTGGCAAAGGAGGGCGCCAACCACAACGTGCGCGTGAACACGCTGGCGCCGGGCGCCTCGACCAGGATGACCAATACGGTTCCTGGACGCGACGAAGACATCGAAGAACCGTCACCCGACCGTCACCCGAAGTTGGTCAGTCCCGCGGTCCTGTTCATGTGCAGCGAGGACGCGCCGAACGGCGCCGTCATCCATGCGACGGGCGGCACCTACTC
>CAZFGB010000078.1:0-7705 GCA_964518405.1 uncultured Pseudomonadales bacterium
GCCCGCATCTCCTCGCGGTTGACCTTTCCGTCGCCGTCCGCATCGGCTTTCTCAAGCATGGCGACCCTCGGCGACAACTCGCCTGCCGTCAGGACCCCATCGCCGTCGGCATCGACCCGGTCGAACGCACGTCGCTGGGCAACGGAGCGCGCGGCCTTCGGCAGCCCGCGGACTTCCTCTTTCGACAGCTTGCCGTCGCCATCGCCGTCGGCTGCTTCGAACGCCTCATCGCCAAACATGTCGCGCATCTGGCGGCGCATTTCTCCGCGCCGGTCGCGCGAACGCCGCTCCATGCGTTCCCTCATCGCCTTGCGCCTGTCGGCTTTCGGAGCATCGCCGCGCGCGGCCGCGAACTCCTCGGGCGTCACCTCGCCATCGCCGTCCGTATCCACTTTCGCGAACCGCTCGGCCGCGCCGGCCTTCATCTCCGCGATGTCGATGGAACGATCCATCCTTTCTTTTGCGAGGGGTGCCCCCTCGCGCTCCCCGGCTGAAGGCTCCCTTTTCTTGTCCGAGTCATCGGCCAGCGCGGTAAACGCCGCAAGCGTCACGCACATCCCGACAACAAGCCCGACTGAAACTACCTGTCCTTGCACTTCTCTATCCTCTTTTTCGGTGCTGAGTACGCCCTTACTTACGGGCCAGTCGGTGTTTTCCGTCGGGTTACCCCGGGGACCGGCGTCATGCCGCCCGCGTAACCTCGTCGATGGCTTCGGACAGCACGGTGACCATCCGGTCGACATGGTTCCCGTCGATGATGAACGGAGGGCCCAGCACGATCACGTCTCGCACCTTGCCGGTGCCGCCGCCGTAAAAAAACACGCCCCGGTCCAGCGCCGCGTTGACGACGCGGCCGGTGATGCCGTCTTGCAGCGGGAAACGTTCGAGGGTCGCGCGGTCCTTCACGATCTCGACGCCGATCAGCAGCCCTCGCCCCCGCACCTCGGCGACGTGAGGGTGATTCGAGAGCGCCGACGACAGGGCGTTCCGGAGTTCGTCGCCCATCCTGGCCGCGCGCGCGACCAGGTCTTCGCGCGTCATGATCTCCAACACCTTGTCGGCCGCGGCGCAAGCGCCCGAATGCGCGGCGAAGGTGTGGAACATGACGGTCATGCCCTCGTCCGCCAAGGGTGCCACGACGTCGTCCGTGGCGAAAATACCGGTGAGCGGCGCGTAGCCGCCGGTCAGCCCCTTGCCGGAAACGAAGATGTCCGGCGCCGCGGGCCAGTGCTGGTGGCCGAAGGCCAGTCCCGTGCGGCCGAAACCGGTCATCACTTCGTCGGCGATCAGCAGGATATCGTTCTCATCGCAGATGCGGCGCACGGCCGGCCAATAGGCCTCCGGCGGCACGATGGCGCCGCCGCTGGCGCCGATGATGGGCTCCCCGATGAATGCGGCGATGCGCTCAGGGCCTTCGCGCTCGATCATGCGCTCGAATGCGTCGACGTAGTAGCTTGCGGGATCGTCGCCGGGGCACCGCAGGGGATCCGGCGTCGGCGACGATGGGTATTCCGGCAACGCGTGCGCCAGGCCGAACCGGCGCGCTTCGTGCCCGCCGACCCCGGTCGTCGCCAGGGTCGTGCCGTGATAGGACACGGAATGGCCCACGATCCTGGACTTTTCCGGCCGTCCGCGCGCGTAGTGGTACTGCAACGCGACCTTCATGGCCGTTTCTATCCCTTCGGAACCTCCGCAGGTGAGATGCACATGCGTGAATCCCGCCGGCAGCCAGTCCGCCGCAAGGCGATCCATCAGCCGTTCGCGCGTCGGCGTGAGCCAGGGCGGAATGACATAGCCTTCCCGCCGGGTCGCCTCGGCCACGGCCTCCGCGACCTCCGCGCGTCCGTGACCGATATTCGTCACGATGGCCCCGCCCGCGGCATCCAGAATGCGGCGGCCGTCCATGTGCAGGTAGGCGCCCTCGGCGCGCTCCACCTTGCGCGAAAGGGTCCACGGAATAATGGGATAGGAACTGCTCACCGTCTTTGTCGCGCCATTCGGGTTAACGGGGACTGTTTTCGTTCGTCATAATAGCGCGGCGGCGCAAACTTGGACGAGGCGGCGATGCGGATGCCGGTGGCGAAAGAAAACGCGTCCGATCGCAACAGGCGGCACCATTGAAATTCGGCGTATTGCAGTTCTTCAGCTGGCCCGGACGGCGTTTCCCGCTGCCCGCGGTGTACGAGCGAGCGCTCGACCGCATCCGCATCATGGAGACGACCGGTTATGACGCCGTGTGGCTCGCGGAACACCATTTCTCGACCTACAGCGTCTGTCCATCCGTGCACCTCATGGCCATGCACGTCGCCGGCATCACGCGACACTTGAGGATCGGCACCGGAGTGTCGCTGGCCGCGTTCTACGACCCCGCGCGACTGGCCGAAGAGGTGGCCCTGCTCGACGTGCTCTCCGGCGGCCGCGTGAACTGGGGAGCGGGCAGGGGTTTCGACAGGAAAGAGTTCGAAGTGTTCGGCGTGACCCAAGAGGACTCGTATCCGCGCTTCCGCGAGAACGTCGAAATCGTGTTGCGCGCGTGGCGCGAGGATCGCCTCAACTACGACGGGCGGTTCCACCGGTACCGGGACGTCGAGGTGCTGCCCAAACCGCTGCAGAAGCCGCATCCGCCGGTCTGGATCGCCTCGAGTTCGCCGGAGGCGATCTCCTGGTCCGCAAGCCAAGGGCACGCCATCCTGATGGACCCGCACTCGTCCCACGAGGAATTGGCGGAGAAGTACCGCGCATACCGGCGCGGACTCGCCGAGCACGGCCACCGCAACGACCAGGACACCCCCATGGCGCGCCTCGTCGCGATCGGCGAGACCGATGCCGAGGGCTTGGAAATCGCCCGGGCCGGCGCCCGCTGGACCGTCGGTTCTTACGCGAAGGGCCGCCGGTCAAGACACCGCGATCCGGTGGCGCGGTATGTCGACCAGGTCATGATCCACGGCTCGCCGGGACGGGTGATCGACGAACTGCGGCGGTTGGAACAGGAACTGCCCCTCGACTACCTGCTCGCCGCGCCGCTCAGCCACGCCTCGTTCCTGCGGCTGACCGAGAAAGTGATACCGGCGCTCGCCTGACTTTATTTGAGCGCCAGACGACCGTTCACTGGACATTGAGTTGTCACCGCCAATCCTCGATGTCGAGACCCGGAACACGGCCAAACTCGCGCGTGTTGTTCGTGACGAGTGTCGTACCGAGTGATCGGGCGTGCGCTGCGATCAGAAGGTCGTTATGGCCGATGGGTTGGCCGATGCGCTCAAGTTCGGATCGGATCGCTCCGTAATGTCTGTCTGCCGGCGCATTCAGCGGCAGCGTTTCGATCGCGGACAGAATGGCGTCGAGTTGGCGCCTGAGACGCAAGGAGCCGCTACGCTCGGCCCCATAGCGCAGTTCGGCGGCTACAACGACACTGATCCCGAAGGAACCCTGCTCCAGGGCGGTCACGCGACTAGCGACGCTGCCATGCGGCTGACGAACCAAGTCAGACACGACGTTGGTGTCCAACATGAAACGCAGGTCCACCACGTTAGAGCAAATCTTCCGGGACGGACGGCGGATCGTCCATGGGCGGGAAGCGCTCTTCCAGGGGCTTCAGTTGAGACAACACCTGTGACAAGGAGAGGGTTCGCTCCACTGGCTCTACAACCAGGCAGTTGTCGTCGCGATAGATGATCACCTCGTCCGCCGCAAGTTCGAAGTCCCGGGGAATCCGAAGCGCCTGGTTGCGCCCATTTCGAAACAGGCGTGCGTGGCGCTTTGGAACGCCCTCTCTTCGTCGGTCATCAAGCATATGTCTGAGCCTATGCAACCGTCCGGGCGATGTCAATCTGCCGCACAGCGCAGAAACGAGGCGTGGCTGAGGGGGGCGGCGAGCAGGTATCGAGAAGCGCCGTTCGCTCACGGAACGGTGGAGCACACACTGCACGGATGCCCCGACGCCAGGAGCCGCACCCTAACGTCCGGCCCCCTGCGAGCTCAGGTACGCACTGTACTCCCGGCAGGGTTCATCGCCACATAGACGTCAGGATCGAAGAGTCTGGCCGTAACGATCTCGCGCAACGGGACAACCACGCGGAAGTCGCTCGGCGTCAGGCCTTCTCGCGGTCCGCCAGCATCCTCGACCATCCGGCGAATGTCGTCGCCGTAATACCGTGTCAGACAAAGTTCTCGCTGTTCGCCAGTCCGGTAGCCGCTGAAGAGTGGAATTAGCTCGACGTCGGCGAACTCGGACGATGCGGCGTAGGGAGTCTGCACGGGGAACCCGACATAGCTCTTGCCGTTCTTGAGGGCCAACTCCACGTACCAATCTCCCCTCATGGCGTCGTCGAGCAAGACCTCGATCAAGTCCGAGTTTGCATTGGCCAATCGCCGCAGACGACGCATTCGCGTTGCTTCCATCCCCGGCAGGACGTTCAAGACGCTCGCAAGAACAAAGCCAACGGGTATCCCGCCAACTCCCGAGATGGTCAAGACACCTGTACCTCCCGGTAAAGTACCCAGCGCGCTCTCGATCATCTTCGCCAGCGGAAACGTCAATACCGTCAACGCGACGCCAGCTATGCCGCACGCGAACAGCATTTCGTAGCCATCCCACCGGGCCATCCGATCCCTCGTGAGAACAAATCTCGCCACGAACGCGTAACCGCCCAGCGCGAGCGCAACGATGTCACCCAGACCCACGGGGAACCCCCGGTTTAGGCATCCCTCTTCCCTTTCAGCCCGAGTTTCGAAGCGAGGTGATCCGCCCGTTCGAGGCGCCGCCTGACGTTCGGGTCCCTCAGGAGCTCCTCGGCCTTGACAAACCGCTGGCCCTTGTCGCCGACATATATCCTGCGTTGGCCATCACCCTCGTCGTCCTTACGCCGGTCCGCCATCCTCTCCTCCTGTCGCGTCTTCGCGACCTCACTATAACCGGGTTGCTTGGTCATCGACAGGTTCGGGCTTCTCGGGTTCGGGTATCTCGGGCATCATACAAGCAGCCGTCTGTGCCACCAGATGCCGTTTATCGTCGACTCCCCGACTCCCTGGCACGGATCCCCTCTCCCACAGCTGCCGCGCAACTGGCGCCGCGCTCGCAGCCTGCTCACAGCACCGTGGCAAGCTGCCAAGAATAGGGCGGAGCGGATTACCTCACCTTAGCTCGCCAGATCGGCGAGTGGATTGGGTAGGGAACGGATGATCGCGACGGTCCGCACGCTGACGCAGACGATCCGCCGTACGGCGGACAAAAGGTCGCGGGGATCGTCGAACCAGCCGTTGGGGTCGTTGACGATGCCGCTCCTCTTGTCGGTCCTGACGTGGTAGCGGTCGATGAACCAGCCGAGCGGCGTACGGCCGTTGACCTCGTATTCATGCGCCTCGGAAGGGATGCCGGCCAAGCGGATGTGCTCGTTGACGACAAGCGTGCTGCCATTGTCGATCAGGCGCATCTTCCTGGTACCCAGTCGATGCTGCTCCGGCGTTGCCTCGCCACCCGCCGGGAACTCGACGCGTAGCGGATATTCCTCGCAGGTCTCGTAGGAAAGGTGCAATTCACCGAGGGTACGCCCGGCGTCGGCAAACGCATGGAAGTCGGGCGCCATAGGCACGCGGGGCAGGTCCTTGGCCAAGTCGCTGGCGAAGCGATGTCGGTACTCTGGCGCATGAAGGACTCCGTAGACGTAATCGAAGATCGCGTCCTTGGTGATCGCATCGTCCTGGTAGTGAGCCTGAAAGGTCGCCAGTGCAGCGTCCGTGATGTTGTCCACTGCGGCAAGTTCTGTTTCGACATCGTCAAAGATGCCCCCTGTAGGCCGGGTAGACCCATCGGGGGAAACATTGGCCGAACTCGAGGAAGTGGAGGTCTGGCATGTGGTCGGCGAGGAGGACGGAGAACGGCTTGGTGGCTCCGCGTCCCGGCGCGCAGATGACACGATTCGCGGCTCGTACCGGAAGCGCGGAAAGCACTGGCCCTTCGACACCAGTTCGAGATCCGGCATGGCGTCCACCATGATCGCGGAGAACGGTTTGAGGGAGCCCACGCCCGGCAGACAGATGGCGAGGTTGCTCTCTCTCTCTCTCTCTCTCTCTCTCTCTCTCTCTCTCTTCAATTTGCGTGCCAACTATCGGTCGGCTGGGGAAAATCTGGCCCGTGAGCGCCGGTCGTTGCGCGAATAGTGGTTCGCCGTATAGATGTTGCTTGACAAAAGGGCGATAAACGACGGTTCGGACGTTGGAGTTCGAGAAAGTTGCGGCAACGCCACTTTTGTTAAGGCGTTTCAGCTTGTCGTCCCAATGCAACCCGATCGAGTGCTCGCGGGCTAACTCGTCGATCCGATAGTCAGGACGCTGCTCCCGGGCTTCAAGCGCCGCTGTGTAGTTTGCGACCATAGCGCGAGCATTCGCAAGGCAAACGTCTCGCGAGAAGTTATAGACGTACGCGTCGCGGCCTGTCTTGTAGCCGTTGCTGAACAGCCGAAAGATCGCTTCCTGTGACTTGCCCGCCTTCACGGACTTCGATCCAACCGGATAGAACCCTTGGTACGCCGGGTCGCGCTGGCCGATCCAGTCCTGGTAGCGGTCAGGCTCGATCTCCTGCCAGTCGGACACACCCGCGACTGAGCGCCACTCGCGCAGATGCGCGAGCTTGGCCTCGCGGGTCAGGTAGTCGCCGATGTCGCGGTAGAGGATGCGGCAGCCGTCGTGGGTGGAATCCGGGTTTCGAACCAGCACGGTGACTGCGACCGGGGTACGGGAGCCTTGGTCGAAAACGTTGTCACCTTCCGCACGACGGCGCTCACCCGACGTTCTCGCGTTGCCGCGCAGGTTCAGCACGTAGACGGTGTTGAACTCGTCCGCCAGGCAGGCGCGCACTCCCGAGTCCACGTTGCCGTCGATCCAGGAACCGTTGGTGACGAAGGCGATGACGCCCTGCTCGCCGATTCGGTCGGACGCCCAGCGGAGCGCCATCTTGTAGGTGTCGTAGAGGCTGTTCTTGAGCGTGGCCGTGGAGCGAACTGCATACGTTGCCGCGATCCGTGCCTCGAGCTGTGGGTAGTCCACGTTGGGGTTGTCGTCCGACGAACTGCGCTGCCCGGCCGACCACGGGGGATTGCCGACGATCACCTGGATCGGCACCTTCCGCTGGCGTTCCGCGCGCTCGCTGTTGTCCGGCAGCCAAAGCGTCGGGAACGAGCGCTCGGTCGTCAGATTGAAAGTGTCGGTCAACACAATGCCACCAAAGGGCTCGTGCTCACCGCCGACGCGCCCTCGATACGCCTCCTCGATATGCACGGTCGCGATGTAGTACGCGAGCAGCACCAGCTCGTTGGCGTGCAGTTCGCCCCGGTACTTGCGGGCGATATCCGCGTCGCGAACCAGCGCCGACTGGATCAGCCGGACGAGGAAGATGCCGGTGCCGGTGAACGGATCGAGGACATGCACGCCCTCGTCAGTGAGCCCGCGACCGAACTCGTCGCGCAGGACATGGTCGGCGCTCGCGAGGATGAAGTCGGCGATCTCGACCGGCGTGTAGACGATGCCGAGCCGGTCGGCGTCCTTCTTGAGGGCCGTGGCGAAGAAGCGCTCGTAGAGCTCCATCAGCACGCGCTGGCGGGCTTCGGCGTTGTCGAGGCCACGCGCCCGTAGGCGCACGCTCTCGTAGAAGCGTTCGAGGTCGCGGACCTCGTTGTCCAGCCCGAACTCGGCGAAGTCGGCGCGAAGC
>CAZFGB010000079.1:0-24880 GCA_964518405.1 uncultured Pseudomonadales bacterium
CTCGGCCATCTCCCGGTCCGGCAAGCCGCCGCAAAGCTGTATCAACCTGTCGGAAAGCGTCGACTTGCCGTGGTCGATATGGGCGATGATCGAGAAGTTTCGGATGTGGTCGATGACCGGCAACGCATTCAGCCGTCATGCACAGGTCGTTGAGATTTTACCCGTTCTTGCACGGAAACAACTCTCTTCTCGCGAGGGGCGCCCCCTCGCGCTCCCCGGCCGCCGCCGGCATCCGCCGGACACGAATTTCCACGAGTACCGGGTCGACCCAGTCGTCCAGTCCAGCGCGCCGCGCGAGGAGCAGCGCCAGGGCCCCACCGCCGACCAGTCCCGCCGCCGCACCCGGAAATGCCCAGCTCCACAGCGCCTCGGCCGCGGCCGCAAACGCCAGCATGAAGCCTAGCGGCAAGCCGAACACCAGCGCGGCCGCGAGCGAGATACCACCGCGCGAGACGCCGACCAGCACGCAGTCGCCCCGCGCCGCCCCCGGCGCCGCGACTTCGATCTCCCGCGGAAAGGCGAACCCGACGCCGCAGCGCAACTGTCTTGCGGGAGGGCCGTCGGGGGGAACGTCAGCGCTCCGGGCAACCGGACAAACGGCGCAATGATCGCGCCGCAGCGCGACTCGACAGGTACGGCCCCGCGCCGAAACCACCGTTCCGCTTCGCAGGATCAGCCCGGCGGGATCGGGGCCGATGGAATCAGTCCTGATAGTAAACCGACCTCGCAATGCGGCGGGCGGTCGGAGTCGGCACCTCGCCCACCACGGTCACCAGGTGCTGGTCCGTCCGCGTCGGGCTTATCACATGCGTAACGACCACCGTCGCTCCATCGCGCGACACCAGATCCGCAACAGGACCATCCGGGATCGATTCCACGAACACATGAAAGGCCGCGAGGCCATCGCTCCACATCATGGCGACAGCCGGGTCGCCGGATCCCAGCAGGTCGGACACCTCGGCGTCCGCCATGACGAAACCATCGGGTACCCAACCGACATGCCAATGGATCGGGATGTCCGGCGGGCGCGCTTCGGCGCTCTGGCCGGTCAAGGGCTCATGGACCCAGCCTTCGCCGGGCTCGGGTTCCAGCGCCGATTCGGGAATCCCTTCCCCGATCACGAGGGACGCGAACTGAAACTCCTCCAGATTGTCTCCGCGGGCGTCGTGCAACTCCGAGCGGAGCAACAGTCCGGTATCGTGATCGAGCCACAGCCGATGACCGAAGCGGTCCTCGTCCCAGGGACGCAGCATGATGTTCACCGCGCGTCGTCCGGCAATCCTGCCCTCGCCGTCGATGTGGATCCGGTAGTGTTTTTCCGCGGCCTGAAAGCGAGGGGCGAATGAGCGTCCCCACGGCCCCACAGGCGTGCTGCGGCCAATACCCAGGGTCTCGTCGTTCGGCGGCGCCATCCGGACGACATGATCGCCGCGTCGAATAACCTCCCGGGGCGCGCCATTCAGGTGGACCAGACGTATCCGCTTCACGCCGTCGACATTGAGATGCACGATGCGCATCATCGCCAAATCCGAACCCCCGCGATACATGAACACGCCGTCGTAACCGAGTCGGTCGAACGCGGCGTGCATGGCGTCCAGCCATTGTCCGGGCGTCCTTCCCTGGCCGAATTCCGACTGCGCCTGCGCGGCGACCGTACCGACCGCGAGCAGCCAGACCAGGACCGGACGACCCGCGCGGAACAATCGCCTCCGGGGAGTGCGGCTATTCATTGCGGGCGGGTTGGACTTGCGGCGGATAGGTGGCCAGCTTGGCGATCGGAATCGGGTGGGCGCGGTTGGCCATCGAATGCCGGCGCAGATGCTGCAACATGTAGGCTTGGGCGCGCGCGCGGTCGTCGGCCGACAGCGCCTGCCACCCTGCGTGCTCGGCAAGCGCGGCCGGCGCAGCCACCTGGGCTACCGGGGCCGCCGTAAACCGTTCGCCGCCGAATTCCTCCACCGGATACAGCCAGACCGCCAGCACTACCGCCGCCGCGAGTCCGATCGCGGCGGCGCCCGACCGCAGACCGAAGGGGCGCCGCCGCCCGGGGACCTGTCCGTCGGCCTCGGCAGACTCCTCGCCCGCGCCGGCATCCACCGCGTTCCATAGACGCCTTATCGCGTCCCTGCCATCCGTCACATCCAGCGAGTCGCCGGCCATGGCGCTCCGCGCCAGGTGAAACCTGTCCCACGCGTCGCGCAATTCATCATCGCGCGCGATCGCATCGAGGAGGCGCCGCGTTCCCAGTTCCCCCGCTTCGCCATCCATGATGGCCGACAAAGCTTCTTTAGCTCTATCAGTCACTTGCAACCATCTCCTATCACCTCGTTCGTGCCGCCCCCCCAGCTAAACTTCTTCCGGACGCCGCCGCGCCATCCTGTTTGCGCCTGCCACCCGCCAGGAAGCGGATGCGCTCGTCGATCGCTTCGCGCGCCCGGAATATGCGCGAACGCACGGTACCGACAGGACAGTCCGTGATCTCGGCGATTTGTCGGTAGCTTAGACCATCGAATTCCCGAAGAGTTACCGTCGTCTTCAGATCATCGGGCAGATCCGCTATCGCCCGCCTGATCGCGTCCGCGAGTTCGTCCCTGCGAAGGGCCTGTTCCGGGCTCTCGGAATCGCGCAACGCGAAGGTGCCATCGTTCCGCTCGAGTTGCTCCGCCTTGTCGACTTCAATGTCCACCGTCGGAGTCCGGCGAGCCGACGCCGCGACGTGGTTTTTCGATGCGTTGATCGCGATTCGGTAGAGCCAGGTGTAAAAGGCGCTGTCGCCTCGAAAGTTCGGCAAGGCGCGGTAGGCCTTGATGAACGCCTCCTGTACGACATCGTCGACTTCCGTCGCGTCGCGCACGAAGCGCCCCACAAGGCCCCTGATCTTGTGGCGATATCGCAGGAACAAGAGGTCGAACGCGTGCCGGTCACCCTTCTGCGCACGGCGGACCAGTTCCTGATCAGGCTCGACAACGGCCACCTGTCGCATCCCATATGACCATCTGAAATCGGATTGCTCGACACGCATCCGGTATTTTCGCCGCGACATTCTGCATGTTGTGTGCGGTATATTCTAGTCCGCAAGTTGTGATAGGACGTCTCACTTGGGCAATGGAATTTCATTAAATTTCAATCGGATACGGCTGTACTTCCGGAGAATGGCGTCCGTTTCCCGGATGTGGCTGAAACGATGAACGACCGAATCCACGCCGACGTGCTCATTATCGGCAGCGGAGCGGCGGGCCTGGCGGCCGCGCTGCGGGTGGCCGACCGGGCGCGGGTCGTCGTGCTGTCCAAAGACCGCATCGACGGCGGCTCCACGAACCGCGCCCAAGGCGGCATCGCGGCGGTGACCGGCCCCGCCGACTCGCCCGACGACCACATCCGCGACACCATGCGCGCGGGCGCGGGACTATGCGACGAAGAGATCGTTCGCTACGTCGTGGAACGCGGCCCCGGCGTCATCGAACGCCTGATCGAGTACGGCCTGTCGTTCGATACCGCCCAGGAAGCGACATTCCACCTGACCCGGGAGGGGGGACACACGCATCGCCGCGTGCTGCACGTCGCGGACCATACGGGCCGAGCGATCGAGAGCGCCCTCACCGAACGGGCGCTCGCGCATCCCGGCATCGAGTTCCTCATCGGTCGGGTGGCGATAGATGTCGTCACCGCGGGCAAGCTCGGAATGTCGCCCAACCGCGCGATCGGGGCTTACGTCTACAACCGCGCGTCGGATGAAGTAGAACTCGTACAAGCGGCGAACATCGTGCTCGCGACCGGCGGCGCGAGCAAGGTCTACCTGTACACCAGCAACCCCGACGGCGCCACCGGCGACGGCATGGCGATGGCCTGGCGGGCCGGATGCCGGGTGGCGAACATGGAGTTCAACCAGTTTCACCCGACTTGCCTTTACCACCCGCACGCGAAATCGTTTCTCATCTCCGAAGCCGTCCGCGGCGAAGGCGGCCGCCTGCTGGTTCCGAACGGCGAACAGTTCATGCACCGCTTCGACCCGCGCGGGGAACTGGCATCCCGCGATATCGTGGCGCGCGCGATCGACCACGAGATGAAACGTCTGGGCGCCGACTGCGTCTACCTCGACATCAGCCATCGCTCGGCCGACTTCATCGAATCGCACTTTCCGACCATTCGCGCCGAGTGCCTGAAGTTCGGCATAGACATGACAAGAGAGCCGGTGCCCGTGGTTCCCGCCGCGCACTACACTTGCGGGGGCGTGCTGGTCGATCGGCACGGCGCCACGGACGTGCCGGGACTGTACGCCATCGGCGAAACCGCCTGCACCGGTTTGCACGGCGCGAACCGACTCGCGAGCAACTCGCTACTCGAGTGCATGGTATTCGCGCATTCCGCCGCCGATCACATCCTGGCGGGCGTCGCAAACCGGGACCGGCGATTGCCCGCCGCTCCGGCGTGGGATGCGAGCCGCGTGACGGACTCCGATGAAGATGTCGTTCTGTCCCACAACTGGGATGAACTGCGCCGATTCATGTGGGACTACGTGGGGATCGTGCGGACCGACAAGCGCCTTGAACGCGCATACCGGCGAATCGAACTGTTGAAGAAGGAAGTGCACGACTACTACGCGAACCATCACATTTCGAACGATCTCATCGAGTTGCGCAACGTGATCCTGGTGGCCGAACTCATGGTGCGCTGCGCCATGTCGCGCCGGGAGAGTCGAGGGCTGCACTACACTCTGAACTATCCTCGCGCGCTCGACCGGGCCTTGCCCAGCGTGCTCAGCCCGAGCGTCGATCAATGGGACTTCCTTCAGCCGCTGGCGGCGCGCCGCAGCCGAGCGAAGTCCTGAACCGACAACCGCCCGCGCCGCACCGGCAACACGCGGCGGGATGTCGGTATGACGAGCCATCTCTGGGTCATCCAGCACGCGCCTGTCAACTTCAGCACGTCACCGCGGCGGCGCACTTCGATGCGATTGTCGAAGGGGATCAGCAGGTACGTTTCGCCCGGTCGGACGCGGGCGGTCTTGAGGGCGAAGCTTGCTCCGCATGCGGCGATCCACCATGGCGACAACAGGGCGCCGAGGGCAATCGCCAGCAGCGCGTGCAGCGCCGCCACGGCGAGGAACCAGTCGGTGCCGAGCGACCACTGGATTTCGCGGCGTCGAGTCAACTGGGGCTGCTGCGGGGGCTCCGCAGTCATGTGGATGTCTTGAGGCTCGGAAGGTCCTGGTCCGCCCGCATTTCGATCCTCCTCCGCGCGTCGCGGCGGCACTTTCGCCGCCTGAACGAGATGGGAGAGCCAAGTTCGGAGACTCGCCGCGCGGCGGCGTGCCTTAGTCCACCGCCAACCAGTCAATGGGATCGAACCCCCGGGCCGTGAGATAGCGATTCGCGCTGGAAAAGTGGCGGCATCCGAAAAATCCGCGATCCGCCGACAGCGGGGACGGGTGGGGCGCCGTGAGGACCAGATGCCGGCGCGTGTCCACGAGCGCGCCCTTGCGTTGCGCGTAGCCTCCCCAAAGCATGAACACCACCGATTCCCCCTGGTCCTTGATCAACTCGACGACGCGGTCGGTGAACGTCTCCCAACCCCGCCCCTGATGCGAGGCCGCGCGCCCGCGCGCCACGGTCAAAACGGAGTTCAACAACAACACGCCCTGCCGGGCCCAGGGTATCAGGCAGCCGCGACCGGGCGGCACGTCGCCGCCGGCGACATCGGCGGACACCTCCCGGAAAATGTTCTCGAGCGACGGCGGTCTCGGTACGCCGGGACGCACCGAGAAACACAGCCCATGCGCCTGGTTGGGACCATGATACGGGTCCTGTCCGATGATGACTACGCGCACCTTGGGCAGCGGCGTCAGGTTCAGCGCGGCGAAGATTTCGCCGCCTTTCGGGTATACGACCTTGCGCGCCTGTTTCTCCGCCAGAAGGAACTCCCGGAGTTGCCGCATGTAGGGCTTTTCGAACTCGGCCAGGAGCGGCGTCTTCCAGGACGGCTCCAGCACGACGCGATCCGCCGCTTCGCTCACGTCCCGGCCTTGCGCATCTGCGGAAACAGCAGCACGTCCCGAATGGAGGAGGCGTCGGACAGCAGCATCATCAATCGGTCGACGCCCACGCCCTCCCCCGCGGTCGGCGGCATGCCGTATTCCAGCGCCGCGATGTAGTCGGCGTCGTAGTGCATGGCTTCGTCGTCGCCCCTGGATTTGAGTTCCGCCTGGGCCCTGAATCGCGCGGCCTGGTCGTCCGGATCGTTGATCTCCGAAAACCCGTTCGCGATTTCCCGTCCGCCGACGAAGTATTCGAACCGCTCGGCGACGCCGGAGTCCGCATCGCTTCGCCGCGCGAGTGGAGAGACTTCCGTCGGGTAGTACGTGATGAATGTCGGATGCACGAGCCTGTGTTCGACATGACGTTCGAACAACTCGGTCAGAATCCTGCCGTATCCCCAGTCGTTCTCGACCTCGACACGCATTTCGCGGGCGGCGGCCGCGAGGCAAATCCGGTCGACGAGATCCCCGGAGGCGAGGTCCGTGTGCGCCACCAGCGACTCGGCCATGGTATAGCGCTCGGCGGGCGCGCCGAAGTCGATCTGCGCGCCCTGGCAGGACACGACGGCCGAGCCGGTCACACGGGCGGCAACCTCGCGCATCATCTCTTCCGTCAGCCGCATCAGATCCTCGAACGTGCTGTACGCCTGGTAGAACTCCAGCATGGTGAACTCCGGATTGTGCCGCCTCGACAGGCCCTCGTTGCGGAAGCTCCGGTTGATTTCGTACACGCGCTCGAAACCGCCGACAGTCAGTCGCTTCAGGTACAGTTCCGGCGCGATGCGCAGGTATAGTTCCATGTCGAGGGCGTTGTGCCGCGTCACGAAGGGCCGCGCCGCGGCACCGCCGGGAATCGGGTGCATCATCGGCGTCTCTACTTCCAGGTAGCCGCGCGCGTCGAAGAACCGCCTGAGTTCCGCCAACAGTCGCGATCGCATGGCGAAGCGCGACCGCGACTCCTCGCTCATGATGAGATCGAGATAGCGCTGCCGGTACCTGAGTTCCGTGTCCGCGAGGCCGCGATACTTCTCCGGCAATGGGCGCAACGCCTTGGTCAGCATGTGAATCGTCCTTGCAGCGACGGTGAGTTCTCCCCTGTTCGTCCGCATGAGCGTCCCGGCGACGCCGACGATGTCGCCGATGTCGTACAACTCGCGGAAGTCGGCGTAGGCGGCGTCGCCTATGTCGTCGCTGCGCAGGTAGCACTGAATGCGACCGCTCACGTCCTGCAGCGTGATGAAGCTCGCCCTGCCCATGACGCGGCGCAACATGATGCGGCCGGCGACCCTCGCGGATTCGGGCGCGGCTTCGAGGGTCTCCTTGTCCTTGTCGGCGCATGCCGCGTGCAGTTCCGCCGCAAGCGCCGAGCGATCGAACCCGTTCGGGTACGCCAGGCCGCGTTCCCGCAGGGCTCGGAGCTTTTCGCGGCGGACCGCCAGGATGTCGCTCTCGTCCGGCATCAGCGATCCAACCCGGCCTTGAGGCTGGCCTCGATGAAGTCGTCCAGGTCCCCATCGAGGACATTGTTCGGATCGCCGCGTTCGACGCCGGTTCGCAGGTCCTTGACGCGAGACTGATCGAGTACGTAGGACCGGATCTGGTTGCCCCAGCCGATGTCGGCCTTGGTGTCTTCCAACGCCTGCTGCTCGGCCTGGCGCTTGCGCAGCTCGCGCTCGTAAAGCTTGGCGCGGAGCTGTTTGTACGCCCTGTCCCTGTTCTGGTGTTGCGAGCGTTCGCTCTGGCACTGCACGACGACGCCGGTAGGCAGATGCGTCAGCCGAACGGCCGAGTCGGTGCGGTTCACATGCTGTCCGCCGGCGCCGCTGGCGCGGTACGTGTCGACGCGGACATCTCCCGGCGCGACCTCGATCTCGATGTCATCCTCGACCTCCGGCGACACGAAAACGGAGGCGAACGACGTGTGGCGCCGATTGCCCGCATCGAACGGCGACTTTCGCACGAGCCGGTGAACCCCGGTTTCCGTGCGCAGCCAGCCGTAGGCGTAGTCTCCGGTGAACTGGACCGTGGCGCCCTTGATCCCGGCGACATCACCGGCGGACAGGTCGATGACATCGGTGTGGAAGCGACGCCGCTCACCCCAACGCAGATACATGCGCAGCAGCATATCGGCCCAATCCTGGGCTTCGGTTCCGCCGGAGCCGGACTGGATCTCGAGATAGGCGTTGGCGGGATCCATCTCGCGGCCGAACATGCGGCGGAACTCAAGCTCGGCGAGCGTTGCTTCGATCCCGTCCAGATCGCCGTCGATATCGTCCAGCGCTTCCGCATCGCGTTCCGCAGCGGCGATCTCCGCCAGCTCGGACGCGTCGGACAACTCCGCGGCCACCGCCGACAACCCGTCGACAACCTTGATCAGCGCGGCTCGCTCGCGAGACAGCGCCTGGGCCCGATCCTGATCCCGCCAGACGTCGGGCGCCGCAAGCTCGCGTTCCACCCGCTCCAGCCGTTGCCGCCGCGCGTCGTAGTCAAAGATACCCCCACAGCGCTTCGCGACGCGCGTCGAGATCCTTGATCCGGTCGCGGATCGAAGTGACTTCCGCCATGGCTAGCGTCGCGCCTCCCGGACGTCGAGCGCCGCCGCCCAAATACCACTCATTGGCTCACTCCTGTACTGCAAACAACCTGCACCTGTCGGGAGAACCGTCGTCGGAACTCGGCTCGACAAGGCGCAGCGAGACCCGCCTGTTCAACGCGCGGGCCTCTCGAACCATATCCAGCATGCGTTGGGCGGCAACTCTGCCGCGATCATCGGTGTTCTCGATGACCACCCAAGGTGTTGTGCAATCCGACAAGCCGTCGTCCGAAGGCGCGTGGTCTATTCGGAACATCAGGTAACCATTCCTGTTCGCATAAACGGCCTCGACATTCGCGCTCACCCACGCGGCCTCGCCATGCGACTGCGGCGCCGTCGATATCACCGTCGACAGCGCCAATACCTTCAACGTGCGATCCATCCGAATTCTCACCGCTCGATCACGCATGATCGCGCCTTCTCCGCAGTTCCTGCATCGGGGCTTTGCAATGCTCGCCCGCCCGCGCTGCGATCAATGCGATCCCGTCGGTGGCCACCGGTGCCGATCATGCGCCGCCGCGTCATCTGTCCTCCCGCAGCAGCAAGTCCATGGTCAGCGATCCCGCCGTCACGCGCCTGACGCGCGTCGGGCCCATCCGCCGGTTCATCGCCCGGGACGCGTTCCCGGTTATTGTCCGCACTGCGTCGGCGGGCCCGTCCACGCTCGCCGTATGGTGCTCGCCGGGCACGCCCATCGGGTCGCCGTTGTAACGTTGCCCCGGATTCGAGTAGTAGCGAACTGTTGCGCAGTAGATGCCGGCACCGTGGCAGCGGTCCCGGTACGACATGATGGTCCGCCACCTGCTCGACCGCGGCGCACCCTCGCGCAGGCCCCGCAGGTTGACGTAGCCGTGCTCGTAGGAAGTGGGCTCGTCGCGGCCAGCGCTCACGTACAACTGATAGCGGTCATGGTGCAAGCCGAAATTATGGCCGATTTCGTGAGCTAACGTGGCGGTTCCCAAGGCATCGTACGCCGTCAGTCCAAACGGCCCTCCTAGATCACCTAACCCGCCGACGTCCGACTCGGCGACGATCAGATGCACGAGATCCGCGAGGCACGCGTTTCGCATGGCGTGAATCGAGTCCATATGGCCGTCAGCGGTGCCGGAAAAACGGCTCAGGTCGGTGGCGGACACGCCGGTCTCGGCGTACGCGATCTCCGTCGTGCCGACGAGGCGAATCCGCACTCGTGCGCCGCTATCGCGCAACGCCTGATTCGTGATGCCGACCCCGAGATCGATGCTGGCGCGAATCTGGTTCGATCCCCCCGCCCTGGCCCTGGCGGCGCCCGTATACGCCACCAGCAGGTCCACCGTTCCCGGCAACTCATCGGCGCTAGATCCGCACCCCGAAAGGTGGCCCGCCGGTCGCCCGAATTCCAGATGGACAGGGCCCGGGCCGGGTGCCGGCTCGTCCGGCACTTCCGAATCGCGGCCGACTGTCGAGGGCGGCGGGACCGGGGTTTCCAGATCGTCGAAGTTCTCACGACCCGGTTCCGGCATGCTGCCCATTCGGTCGTCTTCGGGACCTTCCGGCCGGTCTCCGACCTCCGTGCCGCAACCCAGCGCTTCCAGCGACCTGCTCGCCAGCTCGACCTCGCGCACGAGAACGTGTCGGCCATCGGGCGAGGTGCGGATCAGGTACGCCGCGTCCGCGGTGTGTATTTCGCCGACGATGAAGCCATCGCGCACCGCGATGGCCATCGAACTCGGCGACATGTCCTTGAGCACTCCGAAGAGCGCATGACCCGACCCGGTCCGCTCCGCGTATTCGACCACTCCTTCAAGGACAACATCCTCGAACAGGTTCAGCCGCACCGTCGTTCGAAGCGCATCTTCGTCCTGTGCCGCGTGAGCCGACGCGATCCCGCGCAGGCGCTCGAGGTCGACGTCCACGGCTCGGAGTCGCAAGGCCGGCTCGCCGTTTCCGGGCGGAGTCGTGACAGAACCGAAGAAGATCCCCATATCCTCGGCGTTGGCGAAACATTGCCAAGACCACGCGATGCACAGCATGAGCGCCGGGGTACCGACCACGCTCGCAGGCCGGGGATAGCTGGATGTCCTCACCCCGCGCGGGCGACTATTTCCGGACACTGCGTACTGGCTCCATGCGCACAGGGTCGCCAGCCTCCGGTACATGTCCGGTAGCGGCGTTCCACCGGCATTATGTCACGGTGCCCCGCCCCAAGCCCGGATATCTCACCAAGGGCCGCGATGATCGCGCAGCCAGCCCCCGATGTCATCGTCGTCCGAACATCGGACATGCACCAAACACACCGCGACCACAGGTTGCGCCAGGATCGAACCGACCTCGCCGCGCGAGAGCACTTGTGGTAGATTTTCTGCAATGGTTCTACCGGAGGAAGCCATGAGCCTCAACATCAAGAACGACGAGACATGCAGGCTCGCCAGCGATCTCGCGCAATTGACTGGCGAGACCATGACCGGCGCGATCACCGTGGCGCTGCGCGAGCGGCTCGACCGCGAGCATCGTCGCCGCAGAGTCGAGACCCGCGCCCGAGAATTGCGCGAGATCGCGACGCGTTGCGCGAAGCTCATGGGACCGGGGCCTTCGGCCATCGAACACGGTGCCCTGCTTTATGACGAACAGGGGTTGCCGGGGTGATCGTGGACAGTTCCGCGTTGCTTGCAGTCCTGAACCGCGAACCCAACGCCGACCTGTTCCAGGATGCGATTCTGACGGCATCGCCGTGCCGCATGTCGGTGGCGAACATGCTGGAAGCCTCTATCGTGGTCGAGGGTCGCGGAGGGGCGGAGGCGGGCAGGGAGCTTGACGCATTTCTGGAACTCGCGGAAATCGAGCCCGTGCCGGTGACGGTCGAGCACCTGGAGGAGGCGCGGCGGGCTTGGCGGCGGTTCGGCAAGGGTAGGCACCCAGCCGCCCTGAACTTCGGCGACTGTTTCGCCTATGCGCTAGCCCACGCCATCGGCGAGCCGTTGTTGTACAAGGGCAATGACTTCGCCCGTACCGATGTCGCGGCGGCCGTACCGCTCTCGCCGAACATTACCGACACGTGACGACCGACTGGTCCGTCCGGGGAAGCTCGTTTGCTTTCGCAGCGGAAGGCGACGCCCAACCTCAAGCGTGTCAACGACAGCGCCGCTTCCATCTGAATCGGCGCGATGGAAACGCCAGCAGCGAACTCGGGTGCGGCCGAGAACCGCACCGGATGGCATGTCTCTGGCATTGTCGGTCCGCCTGCGAAGCCTTCTGCGGCGAAGGCGTCAACGCAACTGGTCTGACGTGCCTCGTCGCTTTCGGGGGAGCGGTGCGCGAAACAGCACGGTGCCGGACGGGTCCACCAGCACGACCGCCTTGAGGTTCCACCGGCTGAGCGCCGCCATCGCATAGGGTGTTGTCACCACCTGCGCGAGCACGGCACCCGCCGGCGGAGACCGCTCGAAGACAATCACTCGGGCCATGTCTCCCGCAACGTCGACCTCGCCGAACCCCGCGTGATACCCGGCGGTCGAACGGGCGCCGAGGAACGCCGCGAGCACGATGTCGCGGTCGAAGTCCACCTCCGGCGGCGGCGGAAGCGGGATCCGATGCGCATGGACGGACCGGTGCAGCTGCCGGAAAGCGCACTCGTCGGAGACGATGCGGAACGACCGCTCGGTGACGCCGGACTGCGCGCCGCTTTCCAGTGATCGGAGCGTCGAGGACGCCCCCGCCGCGCAAGTGGCAAACCCGGTGCCGCAGGCCACGCAAACGGCGACGACGAAAGTCATCCAGGGCCTCATTGCGGTCCGGCCGGCGCGCTGCTCTCGGCCCGGCCACTGCTCTCCCGCAACGTATCAGGAATGGCGAAACCCCGTCGCGGCACCTTGTCGGATTCGACGCTCTGCGAGGAAACGCGCGCGAAGAGATCGATGGAGACATCGAAGTCCACCCGCGTCTCGTCGCCATCGACCTCAAGCTTCACCGGACCATCGGTCCGCGGCCAGATGCCGCAGGCCTCGCCCGCATCGCAGATACGGCGATCACCATTTCGGTCGGTGCCCGCCGCCACGATGTATTCGCCGAAAGGCACCGACGGCAACTCGAAGGCATACCCGCGAGGTTCGTCCACGGCACCCCACGCTTGGGTCTCGAAAGTGTCCGGCGAGAGAGCCAGCACGTATACCGTGCCGATGTCCGCCGTCGCGCCGCGCCACACCTGTATCGAGATGGGGACGGTCAGATCCCCGCCGTCCGAGGTGATCGAGACACGGCCGACGAAAGTGCCCTGGGCGAGGCCTTCCCGGTTCACCCGCAGCACCAGCGTCGGCCACTCATCGTAGGAGACGGCGAGCCACGGCGCATCGCTTTGGACGGAAGTCACCCGAAGGGAGCCGCTTCCCACGTTCCGGAGCCGCACCCGCAGCACGTGCGCGGCGGCACCGAAGTGCAGCCGCGTGGGCGACACGGCCAGCACGGGCCGGTCCGGCAGCCCGTCGCCGCCGCCCGCAATGGCTCGCGCCACGGAGACGGCCCGATAGGCGTCGATGAGGCCATGACCGAAGGTGTCGTCACGACCCGGGTCGCCCCGGTTCTGGGTGATGCGATCGGCGGCGGAGTCCGCGTGCGTGCCGGCGATCAGGCGGTTGATGTCGGTCGGCGTGAGATCGGGATTGGCGGCCAGCATGAGCGCCACCACGCCGGCGACATGCGGCGCGGCCATCGATGTGCCATGAATATTGCTATAGGTATGCACGACCGACGAACCCCTGATCTCGGCATCGGTGCTCAAGACCCCGTCTGGGTATCCGTCCCCGTTCAGGTCCTGCGTCCGGTCGCCGCCCGGCGCGACAACATCCAGCGTGGCGCCGAAGTTCGAGTACGGTGCCCGGTCGACGAGCCCCGTGGCGCCCACGGAGATCACGCCCTCCACCTGGGACATCGGGTCGGGCCAGCGACAGTTATCGTTGCCCGCCGCCTGTACGACCGTCACTCCGGCCGCGATCGCCTCCTCCAGCGCACGTTGTCTAGCGGGACCCACTCTGGGTTGGGGGAGACAATACTCGTTTTTGATTCCTAGACTCAGGTTCATGACATGCGCCCGCACCGGCGGGACGGTGCCAGAGTCGTTTGAGAGCCCCGCCGCGTACCGTATCCCTTGCGCGATGTCCCAGGCGCTGCCGCCCAACTTGCCCAGTACGCGGATCGGCATAATCTTGCCCCGCCAGGTGACGCCCGCCACGCCCGTGCCGTTGTTCGTGTCCGCGCCGACGGTGCCGGCCACATGGGTGCCGTGGGAATTACTGGGTCCGACGATTTCATCGCCAGCGTCCGAAGGGTCGGGATCGATGCCGTCACCATCGCCGGCACTCAAGGCGGATCTGATGAAATCGTAGCCGACAATCCGGCCCCGGCTATCCCGCAACAACCGATCGCGGAGGTCGGGGTGATCGGTCGCCACCCCGGAGTCGATCACCGCGACCACGATGTCGTCGTTCCCCTTGGTGATGTCCCAGGCCCGCGGCAATCCGATATGCGGGTAGTGCCATTGCTGCCGATAGTACGGATCGTTGGGCACGGCCATCGAACGGTATACGTAGTTCGGGGACACGTATTCGAACGCGCCGCTCGCCAGCAATTCCTTGCGCAGCCGCAACGTCGCCGCGCGCTCGCGCAGACGGGAGATTAGCAGAGTTCAGAGGGTGTGTGTCCGGAAGTTCAGGTGTCCGGAAGTTCAGAGGGTTTCCAGGTCTTCGATGGTTAGTTGGAGCGTCGCCATGTCCGAGTAGTCGTTGACGCCCAGGCGATAGAGCGCGAGGATGCGGTCTCCGTCGACAGGCGGCCGGTTGAATGCAATGGCATCGATCACCCTGCCCCCGCAGCGCAATGCGAGCTTCAGATGCCTCTGCCCGACGACGCGCTGGGCCACGATGTCGAACTCGCCGTGGAACGTCGGCGTCTCGAAGCCTTGGCCCCAAGGTCCGTGGCGCGCCACAAGGAGGGCGCTCTCCAGGACGAGGTCCGCCGGTTCGAGTTCGCCGTCGGTCACCCGGACGCCGGCGAGGTCCCGCTCGCTGACCCGCCCTTCAACGGCATCGGAAAAGGCCTTCGTGAAGCGGTCCAGTTGCGACCGCTTGATCGACAGGCCCGCAGCCATGGCGTGGCCGCCGAACTTCACCATGAGTCCAGGAAATCGCGCCGCGACATCGTCGAGGGCATCGCGTATATGGAGCCCCGGAATCGAGCGCGCCGATCCCCTTAGTTCGCTTGGCGCGGCTGAGCCGGCATCGGCGAACGCAACGACGGGACGGTGATAGCGTTCGCGAATGCGACCGGCGACGATGCCAACGATGCCCTGATGCCACGAAGCATCGTAGAGACAGATCACACTACCCGGATTTTCGGTTGACTCATCCACCAGAAGCGCCGCGTCCAGCGTCATTTCGCGTTCGATGTCGCGCCGGTCGGCATTGAGTCCATCCAACTCGCGGGCAAGCCCTTGCGCCTCCCCCATCTCCGCGCTCAACAGGCATCGAATACCGAGGGTCATGTCCGCCAACCGACCTGCCGCATTCAGTCTCGGAGCGATGCCGAAGCCGAGATCCTGGGCGGTCACTCCGCGCAGGTTCCGACCCGCCACCTGCGCCAGGGCCCGGATTCCGGGACGTGTGTGTCCGAATCTCATGCGGCGCAGGCCCTGGTGCACCAGGATTCGATTGTTGAGGTCGAGGGGCGCGACGTCGGCGACGGTGCCCAGGGCCACCAGGTCGAGCCAATCCGCGAGTTTGGGTGGCGTCATGCCGCGCTGCGCGAAGAAACCGTCTTGCGCGAGGACGGAGCGCACCCGGCTCAGCACGTAGTAGACAACGCCCACTCCTGCGAGCGCCTTGCTTCGGAACTCGCAACCCGGCGCATTCGGATTGACAATGGCGCACGCGGGCGGCAGTTCCTCACCGGGTAGGTGGTGGTCGGTGACGACTACGTCGACGCCTCGACCCTGCGCCAATTCGACCCCGGCGACGCTCGACATGCCGTTGTCCACCGTGACGATCAGGCGGGGTTCACGTTCCAGGGCGACGCGAACGATTTCCGGCGTCAGGCCGTATCCGAATGCGAACCGGTTCGGAACAAGATAATCGACGCGCTCCGCGCCGAGGGATTCGAGAAGCGACACGGCCAACGCCGTGCCGGTGGCGCCGTCGGCATCGAAATCGCCGAGGACCAGGATCGCCTCGCCGCCTTCCACCGCGCGCGCGATCCGCGAAGCCGCGGCGTCCACGCCGGACAGCGCGTCCGGCGGGATCAGGCGCGACAGCGAGAGGTCCAGGTTTTCCATGGATTCGATGCCGCGCGCAGCGAGCGCGCGGGCGAAGAACCCCGGGTATTTCCCCAGAAGTTCGGAGGTCGGCTCCGGCGACTCTCGGGACTCGAGTTCGATCAGCTCGCTCCCGTCACGCGAGGCGACCGCCGCAGATTTCCGTCGGGGTTCGGGCTAATCGCCGTCGGAGTTCTCCAGGTCCGCCACGCGGATACGCCTGACCTTTCCCGTCACGCCTTCAAGCTCCTCGATGTCCGCCACCGCCCGTTCGGCAGCGCGTTCGGTGACGACATTGGTGAGGATGACGATCGGCACCCACTTCGCGTCCCGCGCGCCCCGAATCGCCTGGGGTTGCTGGATGACGCCTTCGATCGATATGCCGTGCGCGCTCAACGTCTGCGCGACGTCGGCGAATACGCCCGGCTGGTCCTCGGCCGGAACGTTGAGGTAGTGAGCGCACGAGACATCGCCCATGGGCGATGACCGCGGCGCGCCCTCCGAAGGAAGCGCCGCGCTCCAGCCGGCACCGCCCCGCGCCAGGTCGATAAGGTCCGCGACGACCGAAGACGCGGTCGGCCCGGCGCCCGCCCCCGGTCCGACATACAGCGTCGAGCCGACGGCGTGCCCTTTCACCTGAACCGCGTTCATGACGCCGTCCACCTTGCCGATCAGGGCCGACTCCGGCGTCAGGCAGGGATGTACGCGGCACTCGACGCCCTCGACGGTGCGCCGGGCAATCCCGAGCGGCTTGATGCGGTAGCCGAGTTCCCGCGCATACGCGACATCCTCCGCATCGACACTCGATATGCCCTCGACATGAACACCGCCGAAGTCGAACGCCGTGCCGAACGCCAAGCCTGCGAGAATAGCGAGCTTGTGGGCGGCATCGATGCCTTCCACGTCGAACGTCGGGTCCGCTTCGGCATAGCCGAGCCGCTGCGCCTCCGCAAGGGCGGTCGCGAAGTCCCGGCCCTCCTCCGACATGGCGGTCAGCACGTAGTTCGACGTTCCGTTGATGATGCCGGCCAGCCATTCGATCCGATTTGCGGCGAGTCCTCGGATCAATGCATTGATGATGGGAATGCCCCCCGCGACCGCCGCCTCGATGCCGACGAATACGCCAGCGCGCCGCGCGTCGCGCATGAGTTCGTTCCCATGCACGGCGATCAGGGCCTTGTTCGCGGTGACCACATGCTTGTTCGCTGCAACCGCCGCGCTGAAAAGCACCTTCGCCGCACCTTCGCCGCCCATCGCCTCAACCACCACGTCGACGTCGTTCGCGGCGGTCAGGGTGGACAGGTCGGTGGAGAACGCCGCACCGGACAGATCGACCTCCGGTCGGGGCGTGCGGCTTGCCACCCGCGTCAGCCGAAGCTCCCGTCCCGCCGCGCCAGCCAATGCCCGGGCATCGCGCCGGAGCAGGCCCACGACCCCCCGGCCCACCGTACCGAGACCTGCCAGCCCAATTCTGAGTGGTGTCTTGATGCTTATTGCAGGCCCAACCCTTGCGCCAATTCGGCCGCGGGAACGTAGCCGCCGATCAGTTCGCCATCGGGACCAATCATGGTCGGGGTGCCCTGGATTCCCACTCGCTGGCCGATCTCATAGTGCTCGGCGACGGGGTTATCGCACGTCTTGGAAGGTATCTTGTTGCCGCGCTTCAACCTCGTGATGGCGTCGCGCGGATCATCCGCACACCACGCCGAAACCATATTGTCGTAGGTCTCGGAGCCTATTCCCGCCCGAGGGAACGCGAGATAGCGCACCTCGATGCCGTACGCATTGAGCTCGGCGACCTCCGCATGCAGCTTGCGGCAAAACCCGCAGTCGGTGTCGGTGAATACGTCGAGGACCAGCTTTGGCTCTCCTTCCGGCGCGAAGACGATCATCTGATCCATGGAGACATCGTCCAACAGGGCGCGGCGCGCCGCCGCCCTGCGGGGCTGCGAGGGGTCCACCGGCCCTTCTTCGGTCAACGCGTAAAGGACGCCCGCGATCGCATAGGAACCGTCCTCGGTTACATACAGCGTCACGCCGTTGTCGATTTCCACCGCGCGCAAACCATTGATCGGGGACCGCTCTATCCGGTTGATATCGATATCCGGCAGCCGACGCTGCAGCACTTCGGCAAACTCCGTGTCATCCAGAGGAACTTCTTCAGGTCCGACGTCTTCCGCAGCCGAAGCCGCCACCGTCGCTGTCAGGATCGGCGCGACAAGAACCGCCGCCCAGACCGGTGCCGCATGTCGATTCATGCCCAATGCTGCCCTGCTGTCGGAAACCTGACTATTGGTGCCCCACAATCGGCGCCTTCGGCTTCGCCTGTGGCCCGGCCCCGCTCGTCGTTCATGCAACACTCGCCTCCAGTCGCTAGCGCTCTCTGGAGTCGTTGCTCCATGAATGTCTGCGGTCGTCGGCAATCGTGCGATTCATCCTCTCGGATGATGCGTCGAGTGTAACCGCTTCAGGCGATCCCGCGCGACATGCGTGTAGATCTGCGTCGTCGACAGGTCGGCGTGGCCCAACATCATCTGAACGGACCGCAGGTCCGCGCCGTGGTTGAGGAGATGCGTCGCAAACGCGTGCCTCAACGTGTGCGGAGATATGTCCGGCACGATGCCGGCGCGCAGCGCGTAGCGCTTGATCGCATGCCAGAACGTCTGTCGCGTCATCGCGTTCCCGCGCCTGCTTGGAAACATCACGTCGCTCGGCTTGCCGCGCAGAAGAGCGGGCCTCGCCTCGGCCAGGTAGCGCGTCAGCCAGCGCAGCGCGACCTCTCCCACCGGCGTGAGCCGCTCCCTGCCGCCCTTGCCGACGACGCGCACCACGCCCTGGCGCACATTGAGCGACGAGACATCGAGCCCGACCAGTTCGGATACGCGCAAGCCCGTCGCATAAAGCAGTTCGAGCATCGCGCGATCGCGGAACTCCGTGGGACACTCCGACGGATCCTCCGAGTTGGGTGCCGCCAGCAGCTCCTCCACCTCGTTTTCGGAAAGAGACTTCGGCAGGGGTCTGCCGAGCAACGGCTGCGCGATGTCGAGGGTCGGATCGAGATCCGCGCGTCCGGTATCGACGGCATCGCGATAGTAGCCGCGAAGGCAGGACAGGAGCCTGGCGGTCGAACGGGCCGACAGACCGCCGGCGTGGCGCGCCGCCAAGTATTCCTCGATGTCGTAGTCGCGCGCCTGGTCCAGGTCACGATCCGCCTCGGAAGCCAGCCACGAGCCGAATGCGCGCAGGTCCCGGCGATAGGCCGCCAGGGTATTGGCGCTCAAGCCGCGGCGCAGCCAGACCCCGTCGATATAGGCATCGATGTCGTCGCCGAGCGTCTTTTCGCGGCGCGGTTCGGTCGGGGCCGCGTCGCCCGCCGGCACGTCAGCCTGCATGAACGTCCATGGGAGTCGCGACTGGCAGTCCCCGCTCCATGATCGACGGGCGGGGCCGCGCGGCATCCCCGCGAGCGCGGATCGAAACGAGCTTGATCAGACCTTTTCCTTGATCCGCGCCGCGCGTCCGGACAGATTGCGCAGGTAATAGAGTTTTGCCCGCCGCACGTCGCCTCGGCGCGTAACGGCGATGCTCGCGATAATCGGACTATGCGTCTGAAACGACCGCTCGACGCCCACTCCATGCGAAATCTTCCGCACCGTGAACGACGAGTTGAGACCTCGGTTGCGCTTGGCGATCACAACCCCCTCGAACACCTGCAGCCGCTCGCGGGCGCCCTCGCGCACCCGCACGCGCACCGCGACCGTGTCTCCGGGACGAAATTCCGGCAAGTCGTCCCTTAGCTGCGCGTTCTCGAATTCCTCGATGACCTTGTTGCGCCGCATGGAAATCTACTCCGCTTCTTCTGCCAGGTCTTTTCCCGCCAGGTGTCGTGTCAACAAATCCCGATCTTCGGCGCATAGCACCCGGTTCACCAGGAGGTCCGGCCGCCGCCGCCAAGTCCGCGCCAATGCCTGGCCCCGACGCCACTTCGCGATCGCGGCATGGTCACCGCTCAGCAGTACGGATGGGACGTCTGCACCGCGATATTCGGCCGGGCGCGAATAGTGCGGATAGTCTAACAGGTTGTCGGCAAAGGACTCGCTTATCGTCGACGCCGGATTGCCGACGGTCCCCGGCAACAGCCGCGCGACGGCGTCGAGAACGACCATGACCGCGAGTTCGCCCCCGGTCATCACGAAATCGCCCAAGGAGATCTCCACGTCCACTTCGCGTTCGACGAAACGCTCGTCGACGCCTTCATACCGGCCAGCCACGAAGAGCAGGTTGCTCGAGCTCGCAAGTTCCGCCGCCATAGCCTGGTCGAAGCGGTCGCCTTGCGGGGACATGTAGGCGGTGGTGACCGGCCCGGGAGCGGACTCTCGCGCCGACCGCACGGCGTCGCTGAGCGGTCCCACCGTCATCACCATGCCCGGGCCGCCGCCATAGGAATGATCGTCCACCGACCGTCGTCGGTCAGCGGCGAAGTCCCTGGGATTGATGACCTGCAAAGACATCCTGCCGTCCGCGATCGCGCGAGCGACCACCCCGTCGCCGGTCAACGCGCGGAACATGTCCGGGAATATGCTGACGACCGCGCTCCACATGACGGCTCACACCGGATCTTCCCAGTCCACCACGGTCACCGAGCGGTCGAGGTCGACGTCCTTGATCACGGCAGCGATGAAGGGAATCAACTGCTCGCTCTCCCCGTCGCTGACGACCAGCGCGTCGTTGGCGCCGGTGGCGATGAGGTTCTCGATGCGTCCAAGAGGATCGCCGGCGACCGTGATCACATCGAGGCCGATCAGATCCCGCCAGTAGTACTCGTCGGGCCCCGACTCCGGCAGCGCGGACTCCGGCACGCCGATCAGAACACCGCGCAAGGCCGCCGCCGCTTCACGGTCGGCAACGCCATCCATGCGGCAGAGGAACCCGTTGTCGTGTCTTCGCGGGGCCTCGGGGCAAAGGGCCACCTCCCGCCATGTGCCGCCCTTGAGCAGGGACCACGGGGAATAGCTCAGCAGGTTCTCTGCGGGGCGAGTAAAGGAGACAATTCGCAACAGCCCACCGATTCCATGGGCGCCGGCAACCCTGCCGACCACGACCATGCCGTCGTCGGGCAACTCCTCCGTCGCCGGAATCGACATTGTGCTATCCCGCGGATGGCGGGCTATTCGGCTGCGGCGGCTTCCCGCCGCGCGACGCCGATGAGTTGGCTGGCGCGATCGGAAGGCTGCGCGCCCACCGACAACCAGTAGTCGATTCGATCCAGATCGAGTCGCATCCGCTGCTCATCGCCTTTCGCGAGCGGATTGAAGAAACCCACCCGCTCGATGAATCGTCCATCGCGTTTCGCCGACCTGTCGGCGACGGTCAGGTGGTAGAAGGGCCTCTTCTTCGCGCCGTGTCTCGCCAATCGAATCGTGACCATTCGGCCCGGCTCCCTATGAAAAGGCGCGCATGTTACCGCAAGCGGCCACCCTTGGCACGGCGCATGCGCCGTGGGGCACGTTTGGCGCCACGAAACCCGCTGGAGGCGAAGCCGCGCGACGTGTTTCACCCCCACTCAAGCACTCTGTTGCACCTATTCCAGCCGTCCCGGACCCTGCGCTATTAGTCGGCACTTTGCGTGCCGTCCTACGGCGCAGCTTCCTAGCGTCGAAAACGGGGCCGCTGCGCGGCCTGGCCCTGCGCCTGGAGACTCCGGAGCATCCGGTCCATACCTCCCTTGCGGCCTGCCTTGCGCATGACCTTCTGCATCTGCCTGTGCTTCTTCAGAAGTTGATTGACGTCCTGCACCCGGGTGCCGCTGCCGGCCGATATCCGCCGTTTCCGGGATCCGTCGATGGTGTCGGGAAAGCGCCGTTCGCGCGGCGTCATGGAGTTGATCATGGCCTCCATCCGCCGAAAGTCGGCATCTCCGACGTCGGTCCGGGCCATCTGGTTCGCGCCCGGGAGCCTGTCCAGCATGCCGCTGACTCCCCCCATCCTGGTCATCTGCTGCAGTTGGTCGCGAAAGTCTTCCAGATCGAACCTGCGGCCCCGGGCCGCCTTCCTCGCGAGGCGCTGGGCCTTCTGCCGGTCGACCTTGCGCTCGACTTCCTCGATCAGGCCGAGGACATCCCCCATGCCCAGTATGCGCGACGCCATGCGGTCTGGGTGAAACGGCTCCAATCCGTCCGTCTTCTCGCCGACGCCGATGAACTTGATCGGCTTGCCGGTAATGGCGCGGACGGACAGCGCGGCGCCACCGCGCGCGTCGCCGTCCGCCTTGGCCAGAACCACCCCCGTAAGCGGAAGCGCCTCGTCGAACGCCCTCGCCGCGTTCGCGGCATCCTGTCCGGTCATGGCGTCGACGACAAACAACGTCTCGATGGGCCGGAGCACTCGATGCAATTCCGCAATTTCCGCCATCATCCCGTCGTCGATGGAAAGGCGACCCGCCGTATCGACGATGAGCACGTCATCGAACCGCGCCCTGGCGTCGGCGAGCGCGTCCTCGACGATGGAGATCGGCTGTTGTCCGACGGCGCTTGGAATGAATCGCGCGCCGACTTCCTGGCCAAGCGTCCGCAATTGCTCGATTGCGGCGGGCCGATAGACATCGGCGCTCACCAGCGCCACCTTCTTCTTTTCGCGCTCGATGAGCAATCGCGCGAGCTTGGCCGCAGTCGTAGTCTTGCCGGCGCCCTGCAGGCCAGCCATCAGGATCGGCACCGGCGGCGACGCAGCGAGATTCAACGCGTCGTTCCGCTCCCCCATCAGCGTCACGAGTTCGTCGTGCACCACCTTGACGAACGCCTCGCCCGGATTGAGCGTGGCCGCCACCGACTGACCGATGGCCTTGCGCCGCACCTGCTCCGTGAACGATCGGACGACTTCGAGCGCCACGTCCGCATCGAGCAGCGCCAGGCGCACGTCGCGCAAGGTCGACTGGATATTCTCGTCCGAGAGGTACGCCTTCCCGGAGATGCCGCGAAGAACCGCCGTCAAGCGCTGACTCAGGCTGTCGAACATCGGCGTCTCCCCTGCTCCGAAAGAACCGTCCGCGAGCGAAAATTATAGTGCCCCAAGGCCCCGCGCTTCGACCATGAATCAAATATCTCCGGTCGCCGTCGCTCGCCGGCGACGTTTGCTCCATGGGGGCGTGTTGCGGATTGACCACGCTGGCGCAACGCGCGGGCGATGTGCCAAACTCGGGCTACCATGCTCTCGCAATCACGGGCGGCGGCGCGCCCGCCAAGGGACCGATGAATCCGGTCTATCCCGGCACTCTCGCAATACTGCTTTACCTCGCCGGATGCTATTCCCAGTTCCGCGCGCTGTCCGCACGCGATGCGAAGCCATCGAAGGGGTTGCTGGCGATTTCCGTGCTTGCTGTGGCGCTCCACGGCCTGTGTCTCGCGCTGGTGCTCTACGCGAAGACCGGCATCGACCTGTCGTTGTTCACGATCGCCTCGCTCATCGCGTTCGCCGCGACGTTGACGATATTGGCCGCTTCCCTTGCGCAGCCGCAAGGCAGATTGCAGAACCTTTATCTGTTCGTATTTCCGCTCTCGATCATCGCTGTCGCCGGTTCGCTTATGTTCGGCGGCGCCAAGGTGAGGGAGGTGCTTGAAGGCGGTCTGCTCGCGCACCTGCTGGTTTCCATCTTCGCCTACACGCTGCTGACGGTTGCCGCGTTCCAGGCGATCCTTCTATGGGTGCAGGAGCGCCACATCCGACACAAGGAGCCGATCGGGGTGATCCGCATCCTGCCGTCGCTCGAAACACTGGAAGTCTCGCTTTTTCAGCTCCTGTGGGTCGGCTTCGCCCTGTTGACGGTCTCCATCGTCATCGGCTTTGTGTTTCTCGAAAATGTGCTGGCGCGGGATGTCGTCTATCACACCGTTCTCGCGTGCGTGTCCTGGTGCATCTATGTCGGTCTGCTGATCGGCCATTGGGTGTTCGGCTGGCGCGGCACCATGGCGGCGCGGTGGACGCTTTCGGCGTTCGGACTGCTCGTGATCGGGTATTTCGGCAGCAGGTTCGTCCTGGAGTTCGTGTTGGCGCCCTGACGCCCCGTTTCTTCGTCGTTCGCGCTTGAGCCGCTGGCCTACCGAATGGGCTGCGAAGGGGGCAAGACCCGGCACACGCGAAGGGTGCCGGGTTTGTAGCTACCGCCTGATCTTCCAGCGCCGGTTGACCGCAGAAACGATCGCCGACAACGAGGCGGTGATCGTGTTCCGGCTCATGCCTATGCCGTAGCATTGCTCTTGGCCGTTGTCGATGGCCAGCAGGCAAAGCGCCGCCGCGTCCTTGCCCGTGGACAGGGCAATCTCGCGATAGTCGATGATGTTCAGCGGCTCGTTCAGCGTATCGACCATGCCGTTGACGAATGCTTCGATAGGGCCGCTCCCCTGGCCGGCGATGCGCACCGCGTTCTCCGACACGTCCACCATCGCCTCGCAGCGCTGCGCGCCGTCGTCCGCTTGCGTCAGGTCGTAATCGACCAGCCTGTACGGCCCATCCTCGCACAGGTACTCGTCGATCAACGCCTGGTAGATTTCCTGCGCGCGCACTTCGCGCCCGAGGCGTTCGGTCATGCCCTGCACGTGGCGGGAGAACTCCACCAGCATTTCGCGGGGCAGCGGCACGCCGTAGTGCTCTTCGAGGACGAACCCGACGCCGCCCTTGCCGGACTGACTGTTGACCCGCACGGTCTCCTTGTACGATGAGCCGACGTCCGCCGGATTGATGGGCAGGTAGGGAACCTCCCAAGTGTCGTCGCCCACCTCCGCCATGCCTTTTCGAATCGCATCCTGATGCGATCCCGAAAAAGCCGTGAAGACCAGGTCTCCCGCATAGGGATGACGCTCGTGCACGGGCAACTTGTTGATGGCTTCGACCGTTTCCCGAATGCGCGGCATGTCCCGGAAATCCAGCTCCGGATCGACGCCCTGGGAGAACAGGTTCATGGCCACGGTCACGATGTCGCAGT
>CAZFGB010000080.1:0-10978 GCA_964518405.1 uncultured Pseudomonadales bacterium
GGACGTGACCGTCGAGTCGGGCTGCAAGTCGATCAGCGACGAGGCCGGGGAGCGTTTCGGACGCATCGACGTGCTGCACTACAACGTCGGCAAGAGCCAGGGCGACAGCGAAGTAACCGACCTCGAGCGCGAGAACTGGACCGACATCATGGAGATGAACCTCACCGGCTTCTATCTCTGCTGCAAGCACGCGCTGCCGATCATGCGCGAGCAGAAATCCGGGGTGATTACCGCCATCTCCTCGATGGCGGCGCACGGAGCGCACATGAACATGACCTACGGCGTCTCGAAGTCCGGCATGAACTCGCTCGTCAGGTCCATGGCGATCCACAACGCCAGCCACGGCATTCGCATCAACTCGATCATGCCCGGCCTGATGGACACGCCAATGGCGATTGAACGGCGCGCCAGCGAACAGAACCGCTCCCGCGACGAGATCCGCGGCGACCGCGCACGCCAGGTCCCGCTGCTGGGCCAGCAGGGTACGGGGTGGGACGTCGCCAACGCGGCGCTGTTCCTCGCGTCCTGCGAGGCCGGCTATATCACCGGCATCTGCCTGCCTGTCGACGGCGGTCTTTCGGCGCGAGCGCACCTATGATCAATCCGGCAACTCATCACCCGGCATCGGTGGCGCATCCGGCGCGTCATCAAGATAGCGCTTCAAGTCTCCCGATTCGGCCTTGTCACCGCGCCTCCGAAGAAACTCCGCCGCCGTCTCCACAGCGCCGATTTTCTGCGCTACCGCAGTAGCTATCCATTGGTTGAGTGAGACGCCATCGGCCTTCGCCAGACGCACCGCCGTCTCTTTCAACGAAGCCGGCAGCTTCAAAGGATATTTGTATCGGACAGGTTCGCTCACTTTCGTAGTCTCCCCAACACCTCCCGCGGGGTGGCAACCGCGATACCCAAGGTACGCGCCAGCGCAAAGTCCCTCAGGTTATGCGTCACGATATAGTCAGCGCCGCCGTTGCTGGCAACCTCAAGCACCAACTCATCATTGGCATCCCGCAGCATCGGGCGGGTCTTGAAATACACGTCAATCGGTTCCGCAATGGCAGCCAATGCGTTCATGACGGCCTCCACATCTTCCGGCGCATGACCCGTCGCCTCGCGGATCTCGCCTCTATTCAGCACCGCCTCGTACTCCAGAAACAACGCAGTCGAGCAAAGCAGTGTGACCTTGCCGGCCGCAGCTTGCCGCAACAGTTCACTACTTGCTCCCAAGGCACTACGGAAGGCGGCGACCACAACGTTGGTGTCAACCACAAGTCTCACTAGAGGAACACCATAGTGACATCCCCCAAGATGTCAAGCTAGCGAGAGTCGGTAGCGGTCGGCGGCGGATTCCGCCAGAGCCGCCCTTTGCGACGCCGACCGGCCAGTGGCGAGCAGCATGCTTGACATTCCACCTCCTTCAACCAGCGCTCGATCACCCGCGACCTTGCACATGCAGACCCCTCGGCCATAACATCGAGACATCAAATCCGGGAGGGGATTGCCATGTTGAAGCGGATTGAGTTTCGTCCTGAAGTCGAGGATCTGGTTCGATTCGTCGAAGAGACGGACCCGGACGATATAGTCGAGAAGACCATTGGCAAGTTGCGAAACGGCGTTACCGGCCACGAACTCCTGACGGCGAACACATTGGCGGTCGTGCGTTCCAACGACGTGCCCCCGTCGCATCACGGCGGGCCGGTGCATCCGATCTGCGGCGTGCACGCGATTCACGGCATAGCGAAACGTCTTCCCGGCGAACTGTCCATGCTGCCCCTCATTCAGCACACGGCGTTGTGCAACCACCACGTCCATTCGCCGTACATGGGACCCTATCTCATGCCGAAGATCGAGGCGTTGCAGGCGTCCCCGGAGGAGGTGGAGCCCGGTATCCGGCCCCACAACGTCACGTCCCGCGTCAACATCCCGAGCCCGGACGAACCCAACGCGATCAGCGACACCCAGAAGGCGTTCCTGCACTGCATCCGGGCGATGGAGGCGCCGCTCGGGGAGCGGTATTACCTGTGGCTCCTGGACCGGCTGTCGCACGGCGAAATGCTCGATTTGCTGCTGCCGCTCGCTGTCAGCCGGAACAACTGGGACGACCATTATTTCCTCTTTCCGGTGTACACGTTCCGGACGCTCGACTGCCTCGGCTGGGAATGGGCGGATGTGCTGCTGCGGCCGGCCGTGCGCTACCAGGCGCGGTTGATGGGCCGGCTCACCATCGGGGACCCGCTCGACTTTGTCTGGGTTGAGAGCCTGCTGGACAAGTACAAGCTGCTGGAGATCAACATCCCGACCAAGACCTCCGACGCCGAAACCGAACGGATCGGTGAACTCGGCATGCGGCTCGGGCAGTGCGAGGATTATTTCGACACCATCGAACCGATGGCCCAGGCGCTAGCCGGAGGCCTGTCGCTCGAGGGCGCGGGCGAAGCGTTGTCGATCGGCGCGGCCGCCGCATATCTCAGCACCAGCTACGGCAACCCGATGGATTCGCACCTTCACACGGGATCCACCAATCGCCGCTACGTGCTGCGACAGGAAGGCGTCAGCCTCAGAAACAAGATCCTGAGTTTGCTGACCGGATTTACCGGACCGGAGGTTCTGCTCGGCGCCCGCAAGATAGACTGGACGTGCAACATCGAGCCAGGCAGCACCGCTTCGCTTCCCGAGCGCAGCCAGGAGAACCTGCTGGATGCGATTACGGACAACATCGACAGTCAGCCGTACATCGACTGGCACCAGATCAACAGCGTCGCGAATGTCGTTCCGCCCGGGGGGATCAAGGAAGGCGTGGCGATGGCGCGCCAATACGCCGAAAAGGGCTACGACCCCGTCCCGTACTTCAACCGGCTTGCGGAGATATCCTGCCGGGACGATTTCACCGAAATGCACTCGGTCAAGCACTTCCAGGCGATCGTGGACGAGTACTACGCGACGCGAGAGCCGTACCGCTGGCTGCACCTGGCATCGGCGACCAAGTCCGCCGGCATCATTCAGACGGGCCGCGAGCACAGCGTCTACCGGCAATCGAAGGAGATTCTGAAAGCGGCCTGAAAGGCCCTGTTCGGGTCCGGACCCGGCCTACCAGTTCACCCAGTGGTGGAACAGGGGCTGCGCCTCTTCAGGCATGGCGCGGTAGGCCTCTGCCGGAATACGGGGCATCGGCGGCGCCGCGGCACGTCCGAATTCCTCGGCCATCCGCCTGCCCTCCGACGACTCGGGGTCCAACGGCTGCAGGTTGAGCCACCAAGGCGCATAGCACACCTTCACGGTGATCCTCGGTTCCGGGCCGCGGTGCTCGGGATTGGTGTGCCACAACCGGCTGTCGAACACGAGGACGCTACCCACCTTCCAGGGCACGTGCATCTCCGTCGCGTGCGGCCTGCCGGGATCGACCCGGCCATCGACGAACGGATCGACGAGGGACCGATGGCTTCCGGGCGCGACTATGGTACCCGCGGTGTCCCGCGCACGCGGCGAGAGCATCCACACGGTCGTCAGCGCCAACACCGCGTCCGGGAACGGCGCCTTGATGCCTGCGCTTCGCGGTAGCCACACAGTGCCGAAGGGCCAGTCGATGTGGAGCGGTCCGCGGGTGGTTCCCGGCTCCAGGATAAGTGGCGTCGTCCAGGCGACCCGGTAGAAGCGCCCCCATAGTTCTTCCAGGAGCTTGAGGATCCGCCCGTTGGCGACGTAGCGCACGAAGTCCGAATTGTGGGCGAGAAAGTTGCGGTCCTCGAGGTACGCGCTCGACTCGACCGTCCGGGTGACGCTGTCGAGCACTCCCGCGACTTCAGCCTCGGGAATGATGTCGTCCAGAACGCACCAGCCGTCAACAGCCAGGCGCAACGCGTCCGCGCCGGCGTTCGACACAGTCCCCCTCATCGCTGCGTCGTCATGTCGCCGCGGTTATGCCGCGTTCGGGAGCTTCCGGCTCTCCAGCGCCTCGAGCACCCTCGGCGGCGACAGCGGCAGGTCTCTCATCCTCACGCCGATCGCGTTGCCAACAGCGCACGCGACCGCAGCAAGCGGAGGAATGATCGGCGCTTCGCCGACGCCGCGGACGCCGAACGGATGCATCGAGTTCGGCACCTCGACGATGATCGTATCGATCATCGGCAGGTCGGACGCGACCGGGACGCGGTAGTCGAGGAAGCCGGGGTTTTCCAGCGCGCCGTTCTCGTCGTACATGAATTCCTCGTTCAGCGCCCAGCCGATGCCCTGCACCGCGCCGCCCTGGAACTGGCCCTCGACATACGACGGGTGGATGGCGCAGCCGGCATCCTGAATCGCGGTATAGCGAAGGACGGTGGTCTTGCCGGTGTCCGGGTCGACCTCGACATCGCAGAGATGCACGGAGAAACACGGTCCCAGACCGCTCTCCGCCCGCAGCGACGCGCTGCCCGCGATCGGCCCGCCGGTATCCGGCGCGTCCCGGCAGATCTCCTTGATCGTCAACTCTTCCTCGCGGGTAGTATTGATGGCTTTCCCATCGCGCCACTCGACCTGTTCGGGGGTGACGTTCCATCCCGATGCGGCCCGCTCCTTGAACTGCTGGATAACCTCGTGGGCCGCGCGGTTCACCGCCTGCCCCGAGGCGTTGATCGTCCGGCTCCCGCCCGCACCGTCCGTGTGGGCGACGCTGTTGGTATCCGGGATTTCGGCCCTCACATCGTTGACGGAAATGCCAAGCGTTTCCGCCGCGATCATGGCGAGCGATATCCGCGTACCGGAAAGATCGGCGGACCCGGTCAACACGGATGCCGACCCGTTCTTGTTCATGACGACCGACGCGCTCGATGTGCCGCCGCCGTTGCGCCAGAAGCCCATGGCCACCGCGCGGCCCTGGTTCTCGCCGAGCGGCGCCTGGTAGTGAGGCGACGCCTTCGCCTTTTCGAGGCACTCGACGAGGCCGAGTTCCCGAAACTGGCCGAAGATGTTGGTGCCGCCCGAGCGCAGGGCGTTCTTGAGCCGCAGCTCGATCGGATCCATTCCAAGCTCGTCGGCAAGCTCGTTCATGACGCTTTCCGTGGCGAAGGTCGCCTGGGGGGCGCCCGGCCCGCGATAGGCGCGCACCTTGGGCTTGTTGACCACCGCCGAAAGCCCTTCGATGCGGACGTTGGGCACTTCATAGGCCGAGAAGACGCAACGCATGCCGCCGCCCAAGGGCGCTCCCGGGAACGCGCCCGACTCGTATGCCAGAAACGCCTGCATTGCCGTTACGGTGCCGTCGCGCCTGGCGCCGATCTTGATGGTCGACTTGCTGGCGGCACCGGGGCCCGCGCAACGAAACACGTCTTCGCGCGTCATGCGCATCTTGACGGGACGTCCGGAGAGCTTGGACAGCATCAAGGCCATGGCTTCGAGATACACGGCGGTCTTGCCGCCGAAGCCGCCGCCGATCTCCGTCGCAATCACCTTCAGCTTGTCGACGTCCATGTTCATCTGGTCCGCCAGGTTGTCGCGAATGTTGAAATGGCCCTGCGTCGTGGTCCAGACGGTCGACTGGGCACCTTCGTCGTAGGATGCGATGCACGCCGACGGTTCGATGTAGCCCTGGTGAATCGTCGGCGTCGTGAACGAGCGCTCGATGATCACGTCGGCTTGGGCGAAACCGGCTTCCACGTCGCCGATCTCGTTGATTTCCCGCTCGTAGACGTTCGAGAACTTCCCGTCTTCTTCGAATTCTTCGTGCAGCACCACGTCGCCCTTCAGGGCATCGTCGAGGTCCATCACCGGCGGCAGCGGTTCGTAGTCGACCTCGATGAGGTCGGCCGCCGCCCGGGCGATGGCCCGCGTCGATGCCGCGACCGCGGCGACGCCGTGTCCGTGGTAGAGCACCTTTTCGTGGGCCAGGTTGTCGCGGGCGATGGTGCCCTGCCCGCCGAACGGCAACCTGGGGAAGTCGTCCGCCGTCACCGCGGCGAAGACACCGTCCATGGCCATCGCCTTCGACGTGTCGATGGATTTGATGCGGGCGTGCGCATAGATACTGCGCAGCACTTCCCCATACAAGGTCCCCGGCAGCGTGACGTCGGCGCCGAACTGCGCTTTGCCCGTTACCTTTTCCCAACCATCGTGACGAATCGGCCGTTTGCCGATCTCAGCGTAGTCGTTCATGTCGCGTCGGTGTTTCAGTCTGTTTCGGTTTCCGAGCATAGCAGCCCGCGCCGCAGAACGGCACGCAAGTGCGGTCGAGGGGCGGCGTGCGGGACGGGTGGGATGGTTGAAACAGAGGGCGGAGGTGAGACACCGCGGCCCAAGGGCCGACGGGTTTCATGGCGATCGGCCTGCGCTGCAAAACAGCACGTAGCGCTCCACAGCGGGGACGACGTCAGATCTGCTCAACGGGGACCGCCCTGCCTGTATCTATCGACTCGTACAGCGCCAGTATCGACGCCATATTGCGCAGGGCGTCTTCCGCCGGGAACTCCGGTTCCTTGCCAGCGAGGATGCACTCCGAGAACTCGTCGAGCTGCACCTGAAAGCGATCGGGGCTCGCCATTTCCATGACCTCGGGCGCCGATTCGCCCCTGACCACGGTTACCGGGACCGCTTCCGTGAATATTCCGTCGAGAACGATCCTGCCGTTGCTGCCGAACACTTCGAGCAAGCCCTTCTGCGGGCCTTCGAGACAGCAGAAGAGATGGCCCACGGCGCCGTTGGGGAACCGCAGCAACCCGTTCGCCGTGGTGTCGAACCCGACCCCGGGGCGCTTGCGCTCGAGGCCCATGGCAAGCACGGGCTCGACACCCATCGCATAGCGCAAGGCATACACGCCGTAACACCCGAATCCCATGAGGCTGCCTTCCCCGCGGGGGTCGCCGGGGCGGCCTTTCCGGTCGTCGTCCATGGTGAAAGACAGGCCGACTTCCAGGTGGATGACCTCGCCGATGTCGCCGTCCGCAATGAGCCGCCGCACGGTGCGCATCTGCTTGTTCCATCGCGGCGTGAAGCCTTCGATCAGAACGACATCGTTGGCCTCGGCCGCTGCCACCATCTCGCGGGCTTCGGCCATGGTGACGGAGAAAGGCTTTTCGCAGATGACGTGCTTGCCCGCTTCCGCGGCCTTGATCGTCCACTCATGGTGCATGCTGTTGGGCAGCGTGTTGATCACGGCGTCGATCTCGTCGCTCTCGATCATCTCCTGGTAGCTGCCGAACGCGAGCGGAATGCCGTGCTCCCTCGCCGCCGCCTGCGCGGTTTCAAGGTCACGACTGCTGACAGCCGCCAACTCCGAGTTTGGAGAGTTTCTCGCGGCGGGCATGTGGGCGTAGAAACCGATCGTTGCAGTGCTGATGAGTCCGTACCTGACTGTCTCCGGCATCCGGGGCTTTCCTTCAACTTGTGGCGATCCGTCAATATATGCCACCCTCCCTTGGGACGCTCGATCACACCGCCTCGCGCAGGGGTCGTTCCCGCGAGCGAACGCATCCCCGTCGGGATCCCAGCGAGGGCAAGCAGAGAAACGGAGGGAGCATGTCCAGGCCACTCAAGGTGGGTTTGGTGGGCACCGGACGCATCGCAAATCGGCACATGGCGCCGTACCTGGAGTATCCGGACCGGGTGCGGCTCACGGCCGCGTGCGACATCGTCGAACCCGCGGTTCGGGACTACGCAAACAGGGCCGGCATCGACGACGTTTACCTGGACCTGGACGCGATGCTTCGGCAGGCGGACATCGACGCCGTCGACATCTGCACCCGCCACGACCTGCACGCGCCGCAAGCCATCGCCGCCGCGCAGGCCGGGAAACACGTGCTGGTCGAGAAAGCCATGGCGAATTCGGTGCGGGAATGCCGGGACATGATCGACGCCGCCGACAAGGCGGGGGTGACCCTGATGGTCGCCCAGCATCTGCGCTACTCAAGGCACGCCGCGGCGGCGAAACGCTTTATCGAGGAGGGCAACCTGGGCGAGATCGAGGCGGTTCGCCACCAGTCCACGTCGGCGGGAAACATGCGCGACGACACCGGCCACTGGATGCGCGACGCGAAGTATGCGGGCGGGGGCATGCTGATGGTCACGGTGGTGCACCATCTCGACCTGCTGCGCTACTTCGTCGGCAACGTCAAACGGGTGACCGCGATCTGCCGGACGCTCAAGCCCTATCGTCTGAACGGGGCGGAAGACGAGGTCACCGCCATTCTCGAGTTCGAGAACGGCGCCGTCGGCAACGTTTTCACCAAGGGAAGCGCGCCGTCCCCGGAGCCGGCCTGCTACCTGGTGTACGGCGACAAGGGCACGCTTGCCTCCACGCCGCCCGAACCGACGCGAAAGAAGGCGATCACCCAGTTCGGCCATCACATGGTTTCCCTCAACACCGATGAAGTGCTCGACCCGCACAACGAGGACGACCTGAAAAGGATCCTGCAACCGAAGTTCGAGCCGCTACCCGCAGACGTCGCCGATCAACCCAGCGACGACTACTTCGTCAACGAGGTCCTCCACTTCGAGGAGTGTTGCCGGACGGGGCGGGCGCCCATCAGCAGCGGCCGGGACAACATCGAAACCATCAAGCTCATCATGGGTATCTACGAGTCTTCCCGCACGGGCAAGGCCGTAGATCTGGACACGCTATGACGGCGTCCCGAAATCAGCCGTAGGCGTCGCTCTTGCGGCCTATCCCGACGCCGGACTCCGCCCGATAGGCGGAGACGAACTTCTCGGCTCGCGCCGTACCCGACACGCGGTCGCCCTGGGTCGAGAAACCGGGAACGCATCCCTGCTGCAGGACGATCGCGATCCGCTGTCCGTACCTGTCGACCAACTCCTCGAGTTTCCTCTCCGGGATCTTGCCGATGAAGTCCTCCAGCGGGCGCATGAACGGCCGGTAGAAGTAGACCGTCACGCTCACGCGAATTCCCGGCGCGGTGCGATTGAACGCGCCGTGCCACGTGTTGCCCTGCCAGATGATCAACGAACCCGCCGGCGCCTCGCACGCGAGGGCCTGCTCGCTGCCGCCCTGCTCGTAGGGAAGGAGCACGGTCTCGTCCCCCTCCGGGTTGCGGTTCCACTTGTGACTTCCCGGCACGATGCAGGTCGCGCCGTTCTCCCGGTCGAAGTCCGTCAGGACGTAGGTGCACTGGGCGGCGTAGCTCTGCGCCGGCAGCGGCTCCGGGATTCCGCCCGAGTCGGTGTGCAACGGGAAGTTGCTCTTGCAGGGCCCCTTCATCCAGCAGCCCATGGCCGACAGCACCGCGCTATATCCCAGCAGGTAGGTCACCAGCGCGATCATCGGGGGATTCATCAGCGCCTCGGCGAACACTTCGTCCTCGAAGAAGATCGAGTGCATCCGATCGCCGAAGGGCGAATCGACCGCGTCCGGGTGCGGCGACGAGATATCCGGAATCTCCTCTTCCACCTGCGAACGACCGTAGCGCTCGTTCTTGGCGCCGAAGCGCATGTTGGGCTGGTAGGCATGCGTCGCGCCCGTCACCACGTCGGGCCGCTCGCCGTTGCGACGTTCGGCGATATCGAGCAGGGCTTCGAGCATCCGGCCAGCCAGGTTGTTCGGGTTCGCGGTTTCCGGCGGGATCACGCAGAAGCCATGCGCGTCGAGGTCCGCGACATGTCTCTGCAGACCGAGCGCGCAGACATCGTTCCATGCGCTCTCGCGCGGCTCAAGCAAGGTTGCTGCTTCCGCCATGACTCTCTCCGTTCGGAAGGATCATCCTATCACTCCCGGTCAGCATCCTTGTACTCGCCCGCGACGGTGACCGACACCGGCCGGTAGGATCGAGGGCCGAAGCCCAGGACGCCGGTCCCGTGCATCCCGCTCCGGCCCTCGCGCAATTCGAGCACCGCGTCGCGATCGAAATCGTAGTCGCGTGCGAGACGGATGGCCTCGTCATCGCTGTCCGCGGCAACCAACAACTGCCAGACCGGCCCGTTGCGTATTTCCGGGTCGTCGATCTCATCGATCGCTTCGACGGCGCGGTCGCGGTCGAAGACGACCAGGGAGGATGCGATCGAGGCGATGGCCCGGTCGCGTGACGCGCCACGCGCGAGGTCCATCGCCCAGTCAAGCGCCGCCTGGGCATCGGTATGTCCCCAAACGGAGGAGATCATGGGCAGCACCTCATCGCGCACCGACGCGTCCCCGATCTCGTCGAGCAGGTCGATGGCAGCTTCGGGATCGTCGAGTGCCAGGGTCGACACGACCGCTCGATACGAGGAAAGGCGCTCCCGCTCGGGCAGCGTTTCGACCAATCCCATGGCCGCATCGAGGTCTTCCCGCACCAGGTGCTGCGACACGCTCATGACCATGCCGGCACGGGCCGGATCGTTCTCGTATCGCGACACCCACGCCAGCATCTCGTCTGTCGACATGCGCTGCACCGCGGAGTCCGCGAGGCTGGCCAGAAACGTCGCGCGTTTCCTGCCCGTCAAGGTGTCCGCAAAGGTGCTCGCCGCTTCTGGGTCGCTCTGCCCCCATTGCCACGCCAGCGCGTTCAGACCGTTTTCCGAGAATTGGTCATCCTTGTCCGCGAGCCAACGCGCCGCTTCCTCCGGGTTCGTCCTCGACCAAGCCACCACCAGCGGATCCATGACGTGCTGGACCAGCGATCCCGGCATGTCGTCGAGGAGGTCCGCCGCCGCCAGCGGATCGTCCGCTGCGACGCGGGCCACGAGTTCATGCAAACGCGAGATACGCAGCATGAAGCTCCGCTCCGACAGGATGGACTCGAGTTCGGCGTGGGGGTCCTGTACCGGTCGCGGCGCAAAGTCCTGTCGTTCGACCTGGTCGACCATGGACAGCATCGCATCGCCGTACGCTGAACCGGCAAGGTGCGAATCGATGATCGCGCGCGCCGCGTCGGGACTGAACATGGCGATAGCGGATACAGCCGTTGCGATCACGTGTTCCGGGATGCCCTCCAGCAACGCAGGGTCGTCGGCGACGATTTCCGGATACGCGTACAGGGCGAGTTGCATCATCCGCTCGGCCGCGTCGCCGAGCTCGGGGTCGTTC
>CAZFGB010000081.1:0-17658 GCA_964518405.1 uncultured Pseudomonadales bacterium
CGGCCGGACAACGACATGTCCTTTGCGTGAACGAATATCCTTCCGTCGGGCGACAGCTGGATGAGGTAGGTGGAACCGGAACGGAAAGGCCCCCCCTCCTGCCTGACCAGACATCCAAAGTACGACAGATGATCCCTCACCGCCGACTGGGCAACCTGATAGGACAGGTCTCTCACGGCCAGCGTGAAGTCCATCAGGCTGGCGCTGCCGGCTTCCACCTGTTGCGCCGTCACACGCGGGTCCGGAAGAGGAGGGACGCCTTCCGGCAGCGGGCAGGCGTCCTGCGTCTGCGCCGTAGCCGGGTTTGCAACGAAGAAGACGGAGGCCAGAAGCAGCAGGCCCCCCAAGAGTTTCATTGATGTCGATTCAGGTAATGCTGTAGTGTTCACCGATCCCTCTTTGAAGATGCGTACTGTCTCATCGCCTGGTTCGCGGCATCCTGCGGGATCCCGCTGCCGGAGGAACTTTCGCCTCGTACGAGAGCATCTGCACTGCTGCACTGAAGCATAGAACCATTACCCTCACAACGAAAGTCGGCCCGGTTGTTCCGTGTTGCTCCGACACGGCGAGATTGGTCCGGTTCGGGGAAAGCCTGCGCACGGCAACCATGCAGGCATCGGACATTACCGCCTACTCGAACGAGAGATCGGGGATATCGCGAATCGGAAGCACGGTGATGCACTCGTCAAGAGCATAGGTTTCATCGCCCGGATAGATCACCCACAAGTGCTTGAGGCGCAAATCGCGCATGGCGATGCGCATGGACTTCGTCGTGCCGGGCGCATCGGTGTACTTGAACTCGAAACCGAATCGGCTACCGCCGACGCTCACCAGCAAGTCGAGTTCCGCTCCCGCGTGCGTCGCCCAGAAGTACGCATCGCGGCGAGCGGAACATGACAGGACCTGCTCGATTCCGAATCCCTCGAATGAAGCGCCCACCTTCGGGTGGCCGTGCAATGCGTCTTCAGTTCCGAGGTCCAGGAGCGCGTGCAGTATCCCGGTGTCGCGCACGTAGATCTTCGGCGCTCTGACTTGGCGTTTCCTGAGGTTCTCGAACCAGGGAGGCAGCACGCGGACCATCCGGGCGGCTGCCAGGATGTCCAGGTAGCGACGGGCGGCGGCTTGACCGGCACCGATGGCCCGGGCGAACTCGGCGGCGTTCCACACTTGGCCGTGATAGTGGGAGACCATGGTCCAGAACCGGCGCAGCGCTTCTGCGGGCACCGCGATTCCGAGTTGCGGGATGTCCTGGAACAGGAAAGTCTCCACGAACGTCTCTCGCCACAGGACCGAGGTCTCCTCGTCGGGAGCGAGATAACTGCGGGGAAACCCGCCCCGCCGCCACAGCGAACGCCATGCCGGTGGAGAAACCTCGGCGAGGTCGAACCCGAACAGGTCAACGAGGCCGACGCGACCGGCCAGCGACTCCGACGCACCCCGCGCCAATGCCGGCGAAGCGCTGCCGAGGAGCAGGAACTGCGCTGGCGCTTCGCGGCGGTCGAGGAGCACCCGCAGCGTTTCGAACAGGTCTGGCCGGCGCTGAATCTCGTCGATGACCACGAGGCCGGTCAGCGGGGACAGCGCCTGCTCGGGCGCCTGCAGGCGGCGCCGATCCGCCGCGCGTTCCAGGTCGAACCAAGTGACGGAGGCGTCTCGACTCTTCGCCGCGTATTCCTTGCCGAGCAGTTCCGCGAGCGTTGTCTTGCCGCATTGGCGGGGACCGGTAAGCGCTACGGCAGGATGTACGCGGAAGGATTGGGTAATGCGACCGATGGCTTGAGAGCGAGGAATCAACATGGCGACCGAAAATAATTCTTGAAAATATACATGTCAAAGATTGATTTTCAAGGAACATTGGCGATCTGATGAATGTCGCGGCGCAAACCGTATTGTCTTGACGCCACCGCGCGGATGCGCTTTGTTTCGCCTGTCCCGTAACGGAAGTTTCCATGCTCACCGCAACCGAAGTCGCGTCCTACAACAGCAACGGCTACCTGGCTATCGAAAACGTTCTGGCGGCCGCCGAATTGGAGGAGTTGCGGCGTGTGACGGACGGGTTCGTCGAGAAGTCCCGACAGGTCACGGCCAACGACGCGATTTTCGACCTTGAGCCTGGACACAGCGCGGCATCGCCCAGTCTGCGGCGTATCAAGCACCCCCTCGCCAGGCACCCGATCTATGCCAAATACGCCCGCCACGAGCGCATCCTTGACATCGTGGAGAGCCTCCTCGGGCCGAACCTGCGTTCCCACAACAACAAGGTGAACATGAAGAACCACGGCGACGGTTCCGCCGTGGAGTGGCACCAGGACTGGGCGTTCTATCCGCATACCAACGACGACCTGCTCGAAGTCGGCATAGCGCTGGACGACATGTCGGCCGAGAACGGGGCGTTGATGGTCATGCCCGGCAGCCACAGGGGCCAGACGTGGAACCATCATCAGGATGGTCTCTTCGTTGGCGCGATCACGGACCCGGCGTTCACTGGCGACGGCGCCGTGCCGGTCTCGGTCAGGGCGGGTGGCATCACGCTGCACCACGTGAGAATGGTGCACGGCTCGAGGCCCAATCGTTCCAAGAAGCCGCGCCGGATGTTCTTCATCGGATTCTGCGCCACGGATGCATGGCCGCTGGTTCCCTCGGGGGATTCCCTGGAGGACCTGAACAGCCGGGTGGTGCGCGGGAAGCCGACGCTCGAGCCCCGAATGAAAGACCTGCCCGTGCGCCTGAGCCTGCCCCGCGTGGAAGGCGGCAGCATCTACGAACAGCAGGAGAAGCTGCGCAACCCCCTGCTGGGTTCCGGTCAAACGTCCGGCGACTGATCCGGAATCCGGGTCCGAAAGAAAGTGCGCGAGCGATTGACTCGAAGAGTCCCGAACGTTCAGAAGGGGCTGGTTCTCTCGATCTTGTAGACGTAGGCCAAGTCGCAGGGCTTGGCTTTCGGTCTCTGGATCTCAAGTCCGTTGCTGCCGAGGCGCCACGCCAGGGGCTGATCGGATCCCAACATGGTGACCGAGCGAATCTCCCCCTCGTTCAATCGCTTGAGCGACTTGATCGTGGAGGTCTCCTCGGGCCAGCCAAGGCACGTGGCGTAGATGCAGCGGTCCGTGCAGGTGAAGCGGTAGTCCGCCGCCGTGTACGCCACCTCGTGGCGTTCGCTGAACATGCCGCTCTCGGTCATCTCCGTCGGCCCTTCGCCGAACGCCAACCACGGCGTCGTGCCATAGACCGCCTCGCCGTTGACCTTCAGCCAGTCTCCCATCGCGACGAGCCGCTCCTTCGCCTCGTCCGGAATGCTGCCGTCCGCTTTGGGCCCGACGTTGAGGAGCAGATAGCCGTTCTTGCTGACGTTATCGACCAGATTGTGCACGAGTGCGCTCGCATTCTTGAAGCCCGCATCGGACACGAACGACCAGGCGCCCTGGTCGTCGATCGACGTGTCCGTGATCCAGTCGTAGTAGGTCAGCCGTTCCATGCGCCCGAGTTCGTAGTCGACCAGGGCGACACCCGGCACGAGGTCGTGGGTCTTGTAGGTCACGGCGAGCTCCCGGCCCCATTCCTGCTCCTTGTTGTAGTAATCGGCCAGCATGTTCTTCTTGTAGTCCTCGTGAACGAAGTTCAATCCGAAGTCGAACCACATCAGGTCGGGCCGGTAGGTCTCCACGACCTCGTCGATCTTGGCGCGCCAGAAGTCGTGGAACTTGCCGTCCGGGCGATCCTGCAGCGGCCAATCGCCGCGGCGACTGTCCGCGTCGTCGCCCAGTCCATCGAGGTTGTGCAAGGGACCGTAGAGTCCGGCGAATTGCGGATCTGAGACATCGCAGTCACTCCGCCAGTGCGGATAGAACCACCACTGCTCGAAGTGGTGGAAGGCGGTCATGAAGCGCATCCCCCGGCTCCGGATCGCCTTTTCCAGTTCGCCGACCACGTCCCGCTTCGGACCCATTCTCGCCGCATTCCACTCGTTCACGGCGCTGTCCCAGAGGGAGAACCCGTCGTGGTGTTCGGCGACCGGTCCCGCGAATCTGGCGCCGGCCGACTTGAACAGCTCCGCCCACTCGTCGGCATCGAACTTCTCTCCAGTGAACCGGGGGATGAAATCCTTGTAGCCGAACGCCGACGCGCTGCCGAAGGTCTTCTTGTGGTGATCGTGCTGCGAGTTGCCGGGGCGGTACATGTTGTACGGATACCAGGTTCCGTTGGGTCCGCACGCAGGAACGCTGTAGATGCCCCAGTGGGTGTAGATCCCGAATTTCGATTCGCGCAGCCACTGCGGCGTGCGGTGGTTCTGCAGCGATTGCCAGGTGGGATCGTACCGCTTGTCCATGTTGTTCCTCGTGTGAACGGCCCTACGTCGCCACGTCGATGACCTTGCTGTAGATGGTGTACCCGGCGAACGCGATGTACATGGCCGACGCAAGCACCATGAACACGATATTGACCCAGCCGGGGCGCGCCGACTCCGGCAGGTAGGTGAGATTCATGTAGAGGATCAGGGGCACGTAAACCGCCATGACGAATCCGCCGATGAGCGCGGCGATGAAGAGAAAGTCGAGCCCGGCGATGTCGTACCTGCCGAAGAACCAGACGCTGAAGACGCCGATCACCATCGTCGTGATGACCAGCACGAGGTACCACTGTTCGAGGTTCAGCCATCGCCCGAACTTGAAGTTGGTATGCAGCAGGTCCGAAAAGATGCGGCTGCCGCCGTCGATGCCGCCGAGCTGGGTGCTGAACAGGGCCGCCATGCCCACGATCAGGAACAGGTAGCGCCCGAACGTGCCCATGCTCTGTTCGAGGATGGAGGCGAGATCCCACACCAGGCTGCCCCGGTCCGGCACGAGGCCGATCGGGTGCAGGACGGCGAGGGCGCCGAAGATGAACAGGAACATCGTGAAGCTGCCGAGAATCCAGAAGAAGAGCGTCTGATCGACCACGACATAGCGGAACCAGTCCCGAAAGCGTCGCCGGTTTTCCGGGGTTTCGGCATAGACGTAGCCGGTGTCCGTTTCCTTCACTTCGTGCCTGTGGGCGGGGCTCATGAGCGAGGGCATGCGCGCGCCCATGCCGATGTCTTTCTCCCGGAGATAGTAGGCGTAGTACAGGTTGCCGAGCCCGCCCGCGCCGGCGAAAACCACTGCCCCGAAGAACCGGTTGAAGGTCAGTTGATCGCGGACCGACCCGTCGTCGGCCACGACGTCCACGGGGAAGTCCGGGAAGCTGAACAGGTTGATGAGACCGTCCCACATCGCGAGGAAGATCTCGGTCGATCCGATTTCCCAGACGACGTAGATGAGACCGGCGACGATGACGACGATCAGTCCCATTATGCAGCGTTCCACCGCCGTGTAGATGACCCTGGGTCCGAAAAGGATTGCCGCCACCAGGGCAAAGACAAGGGCGGTCCAGAGCCATGGCGGGCTGTCGTGCTGGGGACCGAAGATGAGGTCGCGCAGCGCGATGCCCGTCTCGCGCGCCCATCCCGGCAGGAACTTGCCCACGAAGATCACGAATACGAACACGTACACGATGAGCTTGATCGCCCTGGCCATGCCCGTGAATGGACTTTCGCCGGTGACGATGGTCCATCGGCCGATCTCGATGTTGACCCATAGCTGCAGGAAGATGCCGATCGCCGCCGCCCACAGCAGTTGCGCGCCGACCACCGACGTGATCCAGGGCCACATGATCAGTTCGCCGGAACCGATGGCGAGTCCGGCCATCACCACGCCGGGGCCGATCATTCTGAGGATCGGGCGCCTGCGCTCCGGCAGTTCCGCTTCCCGCAGCGGTTGGATCGGGATCGGCATGGATATCGACCGTCGGCGAAGGTGGGTGGCGGCGACAAGCGTAGCGGATAAGCCATTGGGAATCAGTCCATCGGTTCGGGGCGCGATGAGGAGGGAATCGAAACGCAGCGACAGTTGAGGGGTTAGAATGGAGTGTCTGGATCACTGGCAGCCGATTGCGGTGACGGACCCTCGCCGGGGGGAAGGAGAGGAATCTTGGACATTGGCTTTTTGACTTTCTGGGGCGCCAAGCCGGGCGAGACGCTGGCGCAGGGGTACGCCCGCGACCTGGAAAAGATCGTTGCCGCGGACGAGATGGGATGGGACACGGTGTGGGCCGGCGGCACGCCGCTCGGGGGTTCCAATCCGTTGCTGATGTCGTGCGGCGTCGCCGCCCGTACCCGCCAGATCAGGATCGGGACGGCGGTGCACCTTCCGCACCTTCGGGCACGCGACGAAGAGTTCACCACCGAGGTTCCGGAAGGCGCGTCGAAAATCGACCGGAGGGGGGACAGCGCGGACCGGTACCGGTACGTCCTCGAAAGCCTGCCCGCGGCGGACCCGATCCAGGTCGCCGAGCAGATCGCCATCATCGACCAGGTCAGCGACGGCCGTTTCATCTACGGCGCGGGCGGCAATACGATCGGCGACCCGCGGCGCCAGAGACACTTCATCGAGTACCTGGACGTGATGAAACAGGCTTGGCGGGAAGACGAGTTCTCGGGATACCACGGCGAGTTCTACGACTACCCGAGGCTGGACCCGGTCGGGCGCGTCAGCCCCAAGCCCGTGCAGCAGCCCTATCCACAGATCGTGTTGCCTTTGGACAGCCAGCAGAGCTTCATTCCCATGGGCAGAAGCGGCTACTGGATCGCCATTGGCGGCGGCAGTTCGCACAACGAGCGCGGGGATGCGGTGCTGAGGCAGGATGTCGCGAACTACCGGCAGGCGTGGAAGGACGCGGGCCACGCGGGAGAGCCGAAGGTGGTCATCCGCATCAGCGCCCACGTCGGGCCGACGCGAGCGGCCGCCAACCGCGCTATCGAACGTGCGGACAAGATGCACCGGGAACATGCCGCAAGGACGGGACGCACCCGCCCGGCGAACGCTCCCGAGCGCGGGTCAAACCTGTTCGGAACGCCGGACGAGGTCGTGGACCGCATTTACGAACTGGCCGAGGACTTCGGCGCCGACGAAATCATGTGCATGATGATGGACTACGTGCTCTCGCGCGAAGAGGTGCGAGAGACCATGCAGCTCATGGCCGACGAGGTCATGCCCAGGGTCAAGTGAGGAACGCCGAGTGAAACCGGACGGCATCAAACTGAACGACGAACAGGTCCGACGGTTCGTCTGCGACGGCGTGGTCGTGCTCGACAGCAGTCTCCCGGCCGAGGTCCATCGGGACATCTACGACAAGCTCCACTGGAACAGCACGCACGAATTCAACATGGGCAACAACGTGTTGCCCCGCGTCGCCGAACTGCAGCAGGTGCTGGATGACCCGGTCGTCCACGGCGCGGTGCAAAGCGTTCTCGGCGACGACTACATCTTCCATCCGCATCGGTACATGCACGTCGCCGAACCCCTCGACGAGGCGCAGCGATCCCTGGCGCTGGTGGGCGACGAGAACGGGCCGCCCATGGGCGAAGGATCGTCCGCAAACAGCGCCTGGCACCAGGACGGACAGATTCCGAAGGGCCGGACGCGGCATCACAAGCCCCGGATCGCCATGATCCTCTACTTCCCGCAGGACACCCCGGTCGAGCGCGGTCCCACCCGCGTCATTCCGGGAACGCACCTGCAGCCTTTCGTGCAGCAAAGCGATCATCCGTTCGCGATGGTTCACGACGGCATCAAGGCGGGCACCTGCTTCCTGATTCACTTTGACATTGCCCACGCTGCCCTCAGCAACCTGACGGACTCGACGCGCTACATGCTCAAGTTCATCTACCTGCGCAGGCGCAACCCGGTGGCGCCGAGCTGGAATGGCGGCGAGGAGGAGTGGCGGACGCCGGAGACGCGCCTCGCCAGGTACGATCACGGCAACGCTTGGTCCTGCATCTGGGACTGGATGCGCGCGGCGCCGCGTTCGAACGGCGGGGCGGGGTCAAACGAGATTCAGCGACTGATCGGTTCGCTCAACTCCGCCGATCAGCCCGCGCGGCTCGAAGCCATCTATGAACTGGCCGCGATCGGTGTGGAAGCGATCGATCCGCTGGGGGAGAGCCTGCTGCGATACGCCGGCCAGCAGCGCGAATTCGCGCGTCCGTACCACAAGAGCAAGGCGGGCGCATTCGTACCGACCGACGACATCAATGATCGACGTTTCAGTGACCATGCCTTCGTTCCGCAGGACGAGGCGTACGCGCTGGGGGCCATGGGCGAGGCCGCGTTGGGCACGCTGATGGAATTGGTCAGTCACGACGACGACTGGATCAAGCTCAACGCCGCGTACGCGCTCGGCGAGGTCGGCGCGCCCGCCGCCTGCGCCGTGCCGGACCTGGCGGAGCTGCTGGACCATGACCTCCACCAGATGGCGCGGGTCAGCCTGGACGCGATGGCCTACATCGGCACCAACATCCGCGCCGCCCTGCCCGCCATTCGCAAGTTGCTGACCGTCGACAATCCGGTCTGGGCGGAGACCGAGGCGAACCGCTGGAGCGGCCAGGTCCAGGCCAGGTTCAACGCGTTGTGCGCATTGCTGAACTCGGACATCCCGGTCGACGAGATAGATGATCTGCTGGTTGCCTGCCTCGACGATGAAAATGCCTACATCCACGCGCTGGCCCTGGAAGCCCTCACCCAGGAGCGCAACGGCGAGGAACGCCCGGGGCTGCGTCGTGCCGTGGACTACCTGATGACACATCGATGGGACCACATGCTGGCAAACGGCAAGCGGGTATTCTGAGCCGGAACTCCCAGTGAAGCGCGACGTCAACACGCTCGCCAGCAGGCTGGACGACGAGCAGGTTCGGCGATACATCTGCGATGGCGTGCTCGTGCTCGACAGCGGCCTCGAACCTGAGGTCCATCGTGACATTTTCGACAAGCTCGAGTGGAACGCGGAGCACGAGTTCTACATGGGGAACAACGTGCTGCCCCGAATCGCCGAGCTGCGGCAGATACTGGACGCCCCGGTCATCCGCGGCGCCCTGCAGAGCATTCTCGGCGACGGCTACATATTGAGTCCTCACCGGTCGCGGCACGTCAGCGAACCGCTTGACGAGGCTGAGCGGAAACTGGCGCTTGACGGGAGCGAGCACGGCGCGCCCATGGGCGAAGGGTCGTCGGGCAACAGCGCCTGGCACCAGGACGGGCACATTCCGATGTCCCGGGCGCGCTATCACGTGCCCCGGATGGCCATGATCCTCTACTTCCCGCAGGATACCCCGGTCGAGCGCGGGCCCACCCGCGTCATTCCGGGCACGCAACTGCAGCCGTACCTCCGAAGAAGCGACTATCCGTTCGCGTTCGTCGCCGATGACATCAAGGCGGGCGCCTGCCTGCTGATCGACTTCGATATCGCGCACGCGGCGCTCACCAATGTGACCGACTCAACCCGCTACATGATCAAGTTCATATTCCTGCGCACCCGCAACCCCGCGGGGCCGACCTGGAACGGCGGCGAAGTGGAGTGGCGACCTCCGCAAGCGCGCCTGGGCCAGTTCGACCACAGCGAGACCTGGTCCTATATCTGGGACTGGATGCGCGGCGCGCCGCCTTTTGCGACCCGCAACGCGTCGGGGTCCAACGAGATGCCGCGACTGATCGGATTGCTGAACGGCACGGATCAACCGGCCCGGCTGCGGGCCATATACGAGCTGGCCGCCGCGGGCGCCGATGCCATCGGGCCGCTCACGGAAAGCCTGCTGACGAACGCCGGCCGGGAGCGCGAGTTCACCTGTCGGTACCAACTGGACAAGTATGGCGAATACGTGCCGATCGGCGACCCCAACGAGCGCCGCTGGAACGACGTCGCCTATACGCTGCAGGACGAAGCGTATGCGCTCGGAGCCATGGGGGAAGTTGCTGTGCGTCCGCTGATGGAACTGCTCGGGCACGACGACGCATGGATCAAGATCAACGCCGCCTTCGCCTTGGGCGAAGTCGGCGCGCCCGCCGCCCGCGCCGTGCCGGAGCTAGCGGCTCTGCTGGAACATGAACTTCACCAAGTGGCCCGGGCGAGCCTTGATGCGATGGCCTGCATCGGCACCAACATCCGCCCGGCGCTGCCCGCCATCCGCAGGGTGCTCACCGCGGACAATCCCGCCTGGCAGGAGGGAAGGCTCGCAGGCCAGAGGTATGGCGAGGTCGGGGTCCGTTTCAACGCGCTGTGCGCTTTGCTGAACTCCGACATACCCATGGACGAACTGGACGACCTCATGGTCGCCTGCCTCGAAAACGTCAACGGCTACGTGCAGGCTCTGGCGGTGGAAGCACTCACCCGACCTAGAAACGGCGAGGCCCGTCCCGGACTACGGCGCGCTCTCGACTACCTGAAAGCGCATCGCTGGGACCACACGCTGACCGGCGAGCGATTGCTCTGATCTGGTTGTCTGATGGGCCAAACGGCCAGATGTTGGATGACAGCCTAGATCGCAGGCGGTAGACAATCGGGGCGTCGACGCTCTCGTCAGCCAGAAGATCCGCACTGTCTATCCCGCTGCGGGGTAGACAACATCGGCTCGCAGCGCGTCGGCCGCGAACTTCAGCGCTGCATGAATCCCTTCGCTGGTGAGCCTGGGGTGGGCCGCGAGTATCTTTTCAATGGTTTCGCCCGCAGCGAGCTTCTCCGGAATGAGTTCAACGGTTATGCGGGTTCCCGCGACCACCGGCTGGCCCATGAGAACGGCGGGGTCTGATTGGATAAGGCTGACTTCCATTTTTCGCTTCTCGCTCGCCCAGCAGCAGTGATGTCACCTGACTCCCATGGGTGGAGGCAGCGGACGGGATCGTACTTTACTTTCGTTGTTGCGGCGTTTGGTAAGGACCGGCTACAGGTCGGCCAAGTCGACGGCCTTGCCCGCCCGCGAGGACTCGAAGATCCCGAAGATGATCTTCATCGTCTCGAGGTTGTCCCGGCCGCTGCTCGTGGGTTCCTCGCCCGTTCGGCAGCAATCCCCGAAGTGCAGGATCTCGTTCACGATCGGTGTGGGCGTCGGGAGGTCGGTGTAATCCGGCTCCAACGGTTCGAATGACGGGCGTGCTCCGCTCCTGAATCTCCGCGGGGCGCCCGGCGCCCGCGGGGCGGGGGGCTGCACGCCGTCCGCAGGCTTGAGGCAGACCATGACGGTGCCGAATTGCTCGCGCGCCTGCTCCGGCGTCTCGGGCCGGGTGGTGTGCAGGGTGCCGTCCTTGCCGTAGATGACGTACGACATCGGCTCGTGGGACGGGGACGTGGTCCAGTTGCCGAACACGGTTCCGATAGCGCCGTTCTCGAATTCGAGCGTCGCCGCGACCATGTCGTCGCAGCCGTTGATCAGTTGCGGCTGCATGGACTTGCAGACGCCCGTCACGCGCTTGACGTTTCCGATGTAGTAGCGGATCAGATCCAGGTGATGGACCGTGTTGGTCAGCAGGATGCCGCCGCCCTGCCTGCCGTCGGTCATCCAGTGGCCGGCGGGTTTCGACCCCACGATGCTGATGACGGCGTGGGTCTGAATGGCGCGGATCTCGCCCAGTTTCCCGCCGTCGAGGAAACGTTTCACGGCCCGGGCGTTGGGGCCATGGCGGAGGTGTTGGGCGACCATGAGCGTCACGCCCGACGCGTCGGCGGCGTCGATCATGTCGCGGCAGTCCTGCAGCGTGTGCGCCATCGCTTTCTCGACGAGCACGTGCTTGCCGGCGCGGGCGGCCGCTATCGCGGGGGCGGCGTGCTGGTCATGGCCCGTGCAGATATCCACGGCCTCGATGTCGGCCTCGCGCAGCATATCGTCGAGGTCCGTGTAGACGGCTTCGACGCCGGCTCTCCCGGCGTACTCCCGTCCGGCCTCTTCGATGACGTCGCACACGGCGGTGAGCCGCACCCGGTCCGGATGCTCCAGGTACGCGGTCAGGTGGGAATTGGAAATGCTCCCGCTGCCTACCATGCCAACTTTCAACGGCTCTGCCATGTTTCCCTCTCAATATGCGCTTCTACGGGCCGGAAGAATAACCGACTGCTACCAGCCACGATGTGATGAACAGCTCCCTTCTCCATTCAAGGATATCTGGGACCGACTTCGGTCAAACCCGTGACCTCGACGTGAGAAAATTGACCCCGAGATGGACGAACGCTCTACCCATTCATTCCGGTTTCTATCGGACCTCACGCCAAGACCGCGCCGTCCCGCGACCTGCTTCCGTACCGCTTCAACGATGCTTACCGTCGTCGCTCGCTCAAAGCGAAATGATCCACGAACTTGACGCTGTCGTCGCACACCTCTACGGCCTGAGCGAGACGCAACTTTCCCACATCTTCGAGACCTTACACGAGGGATGGGATTGCCAGACACGGCTCGAGGGCGTTTTCAGGCACTTCCGAACATGGAGCAATCGCCGTTGATTCTCCGAGTCGACGTGAATCCCGAGCGGCTGCGCTGGGCGCGTGACCGGGCGGGATTCGATGCGGAGCGATTGACGCAGAGGTTTCCCAAATACCCTGAGTGGGAATCTGGAACTACCAAACCAACCCTGAAACAGCTTGAAGCGGTCGCCAAGGCAACCCATGCGCCTATCGGCATGTTCTTCGTGTCCGCACCCTGGGACGAGCCGGTTCCGATCCCGGATTTCCGCGTCGTGGGCAATCGACCTATCTCCCGACCCAGCGTGGACTTGCTCGATACCATGTATCTGTGTCAACAGCGCCAAGAGTGGTATCGGGATTTCGCCCGTCTCGAGCGTATCGACCCGCCGGCTCTGGTCCGAATAGCCACGACCGTGAGCGATGTCGAAACGACTGCACGGACCATGCGGGAGGCGCTCCGATTCGACGTGGATCAGCGGAGCCAGTTACCGACTTGGGAAGACGCGCTCCGCCTTTTCATCGCACAGGCCGATGCCTGCGGTGTTCTAGTGATGTTCAACGGGGTCGTCGGCAACAACACCAGCCGCAGACTTGACCCGACGGAGTTTCGGGGCTTTGCCCTGGCGGATGACGTGGCACCGCTCGTGTTCGTCAACGGTGCGGACACAAAGGCGGCGCAGATGTTCACGCTAGCCCACGAGCTCGCGCATATTTGTCTGGGCGAGTCAGCGCTGTCCGACATCGAGGCAGCGATCAGGCCATCGCACAGCATCGAACGCTGGTGTGACCGCGTCGCTGCGGAACTGCTCGTACCGCGTGCGAAGTTAGCCGATCAGTTCCGGGCGGGCGTAGATATGTCGACCGAAGTCAATCGCTTGGCACGACACTTCAAGGTAAGCACCTTGGTTGTGTTGCGGAGAGTCTTCGACCTGGGCGCATTAGATCGGGAAGCCTTCGAGGCGGCGTACCGGGATGAACTCGGGCATCTTGCGACGGTGTCGCAAGGCGGCGGCAACTTCCATACGACGCTGCGAATGCGGGTCGGAAGGCGTTTCGGCAAAGCTCTGGTGGACAGTACGCTCGCGGGCAGAACCTCGTTTACCGAGTCTTTCCGCCTTCTTGGCATCAAGAAGAGTTCGACGTTGCGAAATTCCGCCGCCAGCTTTGACGCGGGGCCGTAGGTGGCAGGGCCATGTCGAGCTCGTACCTACAGGTCGAGCATCGCGGAACGTTGAGCCAAGAGGGACCGGTAGTGGTCCTTGTGATCCAGGGGCAGGAAGGAGTCCGCGATACATGTCCGCCAGGCGGGAGCGGCCCGCGCCAATTCGTCCAGGACGGTATCGATCACCCTGTCCGGAAGCTCCAGTCGCTCCTTTGCGAAATAGCCTATCCAGATGCTGCGGGCGAGACGGCGTTTCTTCCCTTGCAGGGGTAGCGCGATCTCTTCGATGGTATCGATGGGTCTGCCGAGAGCGAGGTAGGCGACCGTGGTGCTCAGGTAGTCATAGGCGGGAGCGAGTTCGACCTTGCCCCGCCTCGCGATCAGCGAGAAGTTCTTGAGGTGCATGTCCTCGTTGCCCACGAGAAAGTTGAACAGGCTTCTTTTCAGAAGCTTCACTTTTTCGATGGCCGGAAACGTGCAGTACCTATCCAGAAGTCCCACTAGCTGCTCCATGCTGAAGTCGTACTTGGTTTCGCGGCTCAATCCCGCGAGCTGCGCGAAGTCTTCCACCGCGACCTTGCGGTTGTGTCCCGTTCGGTCGAAGCGGCGCACAAAATACGACCAGGAGCCGTCGACGCTGCGGACGATCCCGCTCACCGGCACTTCGATTCCGCAGAGCTTCGCCAGATGCATGGTGATGCCCTCGTTCTCCGGCAGGTTGGGATACACGGCGTGCTGCGGCTTCAGCACGAATCGACCGCCCTGATCGACGATCACGAACACGCCCGCTTTCGCGTTGAGCCGCACGCTCAGCTTGGGTTGAACGCCCTGGATCGACATTTTTCCGGCGCGGACAACCGCTTCCTGCCGTTGCCGTCCCGCGTCGTAGGGGAAATCGTTCAACTGTTCGAGATTGGGCGACAGCAGGCGCAGCCCAGCGCGGGAGTATCTCGCCTCGCCGCACGGCTCGTACGTGATGGGACAGCGATTCACGACGGCTCTTCGATGATGGTCACGGCTCCAACGACGTCCTCGCCCACTGCCACGAGCTGTCCGAACAGGTCGCTTCGATCAAGCTTGCGTTGGCGCAGCAGGCCCTCGAGCATCTCTCCTTCGGGCAACAATCCCTCAAAGAAGGGCGGGAAACCCTCGAACGTGAATTCCCGTTCCGATACGGGCATGGTTAGCGACACCGGTCCGCCGCCGTAGGTGTCGAGATAGCGGAAAACGAAGCTGGCCGGCCCGTGCTCCTCAAGCAAGCCTGCTGGTGCGCCGTGTACGAACACCGTTGCCCGTCTCACCGGATCGAATCCTCATCACGTTCTGCATCCAGGTTCCCGGCAGGGTGGGTCAAGGCGGTACTGCATTCCGCCATCAGTGGGCTGTCGAGTACGAGGTCGATGTTGAGGACATGCAGGACCGCCATCAGGGTTGCCAACCGAACTGTGGGCTTACCTTTTTCGATATCGAACACGGAGGTCTTGCCGACCCCGGCCAGATCCGCAAGGGAACGTTGACTCAACCCGCCACGTCGCCGGTGGAACCTGACTGCACTACCGATCAGATTCGACGAGGTCACCTTCATGGATATTCGTATATTTGTACTGGTATAGCGGTATATTGGAATCGAAACTATCTTAGATCAAGCAGTTTTTGCTCATATTTGCCGTTATAACGGTAAATCGGCAGAAATCAATCGGAAAGCCGCCGCAGTACCACGGCATATATCACCAGAATTACCGTCATAACGGTAATTCCGTCTAGCGACGGCGAATGTGGGTAGACTTGTACCGGACCAGGAGCCGTTGGTCGGGAGAGCCCGAGGATGAATTGCAGGCGCGTGCCAACGCGTGATCGATGCCGGTACGCGCGGATTGCTCCATTGAAGGTGAGTCATCGCCAATGACAGAACCACCTCGGGTACTTGAACTCGGCAGCGGCTTTTCCGCCGCGTACGCGGGGAAGCTGCTGGGCGATCACGGTGCCGACGTGGTGAAGGTCGAGCCGCCCGAAGGGGACTGGACGCGCAGGCGTGGACCGTTCCCGGGAAACAGGAACGACCCCGAGCAAAGCGGAGCATTCCTGGCCCTCAACCTTAACAAACGGGGCGTCTGCGTCGACCTCGACACCGAAGGTGGCCGCGCCGAACTGCGCAAGCTCATTCACTGGGCCGACATCCTGGTCCACAACTTTTCCCGGTTGCGGGCACGGAAACTCGGCCTCGATCCCGCCACGCTGAAGGCGGAGTGCCCCGGTCTCGTGGCGCTTTCCATCACCCCCTTCGGCAACACCGGCCCTTACCGGGACTTTGTCGCCCAGGACATCACCGTCGCAAACGCCGGCGGATGGGCGAATCTCTGTCCGCGCACGCACACGGACCCGTCGCGGCCGCCGCTCAAGGTGTTTGGAAACCAGGCCGCGATGATGGCGGGCATTGCCGGTGCGACGGCCGCGCTGGCCACGTACCGCGATGCGCGGCGGTCGGGGGTGGGCGACTACATCGATCTCTCCGCGCAGGCCTACATCGCGTCGGGCCTCGAAGGCGCCATCCCTGGGTATACCTACCAGGGGGTGATTCGCAGGCGCTACGAACTGAATCCCTGGGGCACCTTCGACGCCCAGGACGGACCGATCCTCATGCTTTGCATGGAGGAGAGCCAATGGGAGCGCATCGTGGAGTTCATGGGCCGCCCGGAGTGGACCGAACTCGAGATATTCGCGAACCAGCGCACTCGCCACCAGAACTACGATGCCATCATCCACTTCTACCAGGAGTTCATATCGGGTTGGAACGCGTTCGAGCTGTTCCATGCGGGTCAGGCCCGACGCATCTGCCTTGCGCCGGTGATGAACTTCGAACAGGTCGCGTCCGACAGGCATCTGCGCGCCAGAGAGGGTTTCGTGACCGTCGACCACCCGGAAACCGGACCTGTCGAATACCTGGCCCCGGCGGTGCTGACAACGAGGGGTCGCGCCGAGATTCGCCGTCCGGCGCCGCGCCTGGGCGAGCACAACGATGAAGTGCTTGGAAACGCGGCCCCGGCGTCACGCGAGGACGCGGCATCGGAGGCGCGCCTTCCGCTCCATGGCGTTCGCGTCGTCGACCTGTCGTGGGTCTGGGCCGGGCCGTTCGCCGCGATGCATCTCGCGCACCTCGGCGCCGAGGTCATACGCTGCGAGTCCTCCACGCGCCCGGACCTTTACCGCAGGGGCGGGATGTCCAACCCGCCGGACGGCATGGAGCCGTCATTGAATCGCGCGGGCATGTTCAACCAGTGGAACCAGGGCAAGAAGAGCGTAGCGGTCGATCTCGGCGATCCGCGAGGTATCGAAATCGTCAAGGGTTTCGTCGCCGAATCGGACGTCGTGGTGCAGAACTTCGGCACCGGCGTGATGGCCCGCCTCGGACTGGGTTACGAGGAACTCAAGCGCATCAACCCGCGCATCATCCTCGCGAGCATCAGCGGATACGGTCAGGTGGGGCCATATCGCGAGTACCTGGCCTACGGCCCGGCGCTGGTGCCGCTGACCGGACTGGCGTCGGTGACGGGATTCATCGGCGGCAAGCCCGACCTTTTCGGACCTTCGATACCGGATCCGACCGCCGGAATGACGGCGGCCTGGGCCGTCGTTTCGGCGCTTGACCAGCGCGAGCGGACCGGCGTTGGAGATCACTTGGACCTCTCGCTATGGGAAGCGACCGGGGTGCTCGCGATCGAAGCCTGGATGCAGTACGCATTCGACGGCACCCAGCCGGAGCGCATGGGCAATCGCGACCCGTGGATGGCGCCCCACGGCTGTTTCGCCTGTCGCGGAGACGACGAGTGGGTGTCCATCGCGTGCGCGGACGATGCTGATTGGTTGAAGTTCGCGGCGCTTATCGATTCCGCGCTTGCGGACGACGACCGCTTCCGCACCCTCGAGGCACGCAAGCAAAACGAGGATGCGCTGGAAGAGATCGTCTCGTCGTGGACCGCCGGGCAGGACCGCTGGGAAGTCACCTGGCTGCTCCAGGCGCAGGGCGTGGCGGCATTTCCGAGTTTCACGACCGAGGACATCGTGCGGGATGCGCATCTCAATTCGCGCGGCTTCATCGAGCGGCTCGATCACCCGGAGGTCGGTCGCCGCGCCCATGTGGGCATCCCGTGGCTGCATGATCGGCGGCCCAACGGCGTTCGCGCGCCCGCGCCCTGCCTGGG
>CAZFGB010000082.1:0-3911 GCA_964518405.1 uncultured Pseudomonadales bacterium
TTTCTCCCCCGGTTCGGGCAAAGATGTAGTCGACATCGGGATGCGCGGCCAGCGCCAGGTTCGACGGCAGCGTCCAGGGCGTGGTCGTCCAGACCAGGAACGACGTATTCCGGGCGCCTTCCACCGGAAAGCGCACGTAAATGGACGGGTCGTCGACTTCCCGGTAGCCGAGCGCGACTTCCTGCGACGAGAGAGTGGCGCCGATACGGGGGTCGTAGGGAACCACCTTGTAGCCCCGGTACAGGAGCCCCTGGTCCCATATTTGGCGAAGCAGCCACCAGACCGACTCGATGTAGGCGTTGTCGAACGTGGAATAGGCGTCGGACAGGTTCACCCAGAAGCCCATGCGCTCGGTCATCCGCTCCCAGTCGTCGATGTAGAGCTGCACCGACTCGCGGCACCTGCGGGTGAACTCCGCCACGCCGACCCGGCGTTCGATCTCGGCCTTGTCGAATATGCCGAGTTCCTTTTCGATTTCGTGCTCGACGGGCAGCCCGTGGGTGTCCCAACCGGCCTTGCGGGGGCAGTGATAGCCCTGCATGTGCTTGAATCGCGGAAAGATGTCCTTGAAGGTGCGCGCCAGGACGTGGTGGATGCCGGGCCTCCCGTTGGCGGTCGGCGGCCCCTCGTTCCAGACATACAGCGGGCGGCCCGCGCTCTGTTCCTGCGCCGCGTTGAACACGTCGTGCTCGCGCCACAGCGCGAGTATTTCCGACTCGAGCTGCGTGCCGTCGTAGCGGGCCGGCACGTCTGTGAATCCCATCGTCCGTCGTTCTCCGAACAAAAAACCAAAAAGCCCCGACAACGGACGCGCGATTCGTCGCGCATCTGTTCCCGGGGCGAAGGTCCGGCCGCCTCGTGCGGCCCAACGTCGCGGTACCACCCGTATTCGCCCGCGCCTCGCAACGCGAGCCTCACTTGGTCACAGCAACCGAAGGTGCGATGATGACCCGGCCCGGTTACGGGGGCCAACCGGCCGAGCCTACTGAAACTCGGAGGTTCGTTCGGTCGGCGGCTCCAGGGTGATGTTCATCGGCGGCAGGGCGCGGAGCTTCCACCAACCTCCGCTCGCTTCAGGCCCGCCTCGGTCCGACTACTCGTCCCCTTCACTGCCTTTTGCGATGCCGGCCCCTCTCGACACGGCGGGGTGCGCCCCAAGTGAAGGAACCGGCAACCGGTGCGGAATCTTAACGCGCCGCAAGGTCGCAAACCACCGGGAACCACCGGGATGCGGCAAGTCGCAATGGAATCGAACAAATGCGTTCCACTTCTTTTCGTTGACGTATTTGCGGCCTTGCGCTGTTCTGAGAGCCAACAACTGCAAGGGACTCCGGGTGGCACGTCTTTTCTTCACCCCGGGGAACACAGGGTTTTTAGGCGTTCCGCGGGCTGTTTTTGGAGATTTTCACCTCGCGCGGGGCGCGACGCGGCGGTCCTGGAGTCGCACCGCGGCCGAGGCCGCGACGAGTGCCCGGTGTCGGCGATGTGGCGGGCGCGTCGCGTTCGGAGGCGAAGCTGCTGGATGCTGGCGTCGACGGGCTGTTCGACGCGGGGCCGTCGCTGGCGGCGTGGTGCGCGGACTTCGCTGCGGAGCTACGTTAGGGAAGGTCTGAAAAACCGCCTTTTCGACGGGCGCGATCATTTTCGTTGACGTTGACACGGCGGCTAGTCCGGGCGAGTATCAGCCTAGGTTTCGCGCTGGCGTTTGGACTGGTCGCGGGAATCCCCGGCGAGGGTACGTTTGGCCTTGGCGTTGCATTGGCCGTTGACGATGTGATCGTAGTCACCGCGAAGAGGGATCGCGAACAAGCTCTCGCTATCTACCGGGAGTGCAGGGAAGGCGTGTCGAACCTAGCGCAGCTGATGGGGTGCAATTCTCTGCTTGAAGCGGTTCAGCGAGCTGAAAAGGAATTACGCATGGCGGAAGATCAACTTGAGGCTGCCAGAAAGTCGGCAGAAGCTTTGAGGGAGGCTTGCAGAGTGGCTAATGATAATGCGGTGGAAGCCGGCGCAATAATTGGTGCGCTCGGTGCCCTTATATGCCCGACCACTTCGGCTACCCGGGTGGCGTGCGGTGCCGCGGTAGGCGCGGCGGCTGCGACGTATGCGTTGGTGGACGATGACGACTGAGAAAATGCGGGACGCGATCTGCCATGGAACGAAAGGCGGGCTCGCGCTAGCTGCGGGCATGATCTTCGCGGCGGTTGCTGTTGGAAATCTATCTGGGAGCTTTTGGGCGGGCGCTGTGGTATCCGGCGTTTTCGTCTCGTACGTCGTAGCGATCATGCCAACCCTATGGCGCGGCCGAAAAAAATCGTTTGATTCGCGCGGGGGCGGGCTTTCGCTTTGAGGCTCGCCCCCCAAGCCGTCTAGTAGGTCGCGCCGTTGGCGCCGTTGGGATGGGGGGTTGACGCGAAGGCAACCGCGTGATTACGCGGCGCTGTCGGCTTCGGTATATCAAGCGGTCGCGCTGGGCGCGAGGCCGCAAACCATCTCCGGCCCCGCCGAGACCCGCCGGGAGCGTGTTGCCGATCACCGGCGCATCTGTCAATCTCGCGAGTTTCTCAACGTCCCAGGGGCACTGCGTGGCGGAATCAGCGGTAAATATCGAGCGCGTCACGGAGTCCGTGGAGGCGTTGAAAGCGGGATTCGAAGCGCATCGATACATTTGCAGCGACCAGATTTCGACCGCTGTCTATCTGGCCTACCACCTGCGCAAGCCCGTGCTGATCGAAGGTCCTCCCGGCGTCGGCAAGACCGAACTCGGAAAGACCGCCGCCGCGATGTTGGGATTGCCGCTGATTCGCTTGCAGTGCTACGAGGGTCTCGATGAGGCGAAGGCGATCTACGAGTGGAAGTACGGCAAACAGCTTCTCTACACCCAGGTCCTGAAAGAAACCCTGGACGAGGTGCTGCAGGGCGCCCGGGGCTTCGCCGAGTCGGTGTCCCGGCTGCACGAGTTCGGCGATATCTTTTTCTCCGAGGAGTTCATGGAGCCGAGACCCCTCCTGAAGGCGTTGCGCGAGGAGCAGGGTTGCGTATTGCTGATAGACGAGGTGGACAAGTCGGATCACGAGTTCGAGTCCCTGCTGCTCGAGATCCTGTCGGACTTCCAAGTGTCGATCCCGGAGATCGGCACTGTAAAGGCGAGCCGAGAGCCGCCGATGGTCTTCCTCACCAGCAACAACACGCGCGAGATTTCGGACGCGTTGAAGCGGCGCTGCATCCATCTCTACATACCGTTTCCGGACGCCGATCTCGAGCAGCGCATCATCCACGCGCGGGTGCCGGAAATCCCTCCCAAGCTTCGCCGGCAACTGGTGACCTTCATCCAGGAGCTTCGTGATCTCGATCTGAAAAAGGTTCCGGCCATCAGCGAGACCATCGACTGGGCGCGAACGCTCCTGCTCCTGCACACCGAGAGCCTCGACCCGCAACTGGTCCGGGATACGTTGAATGTCGTCCTCAAGTTCCAGGAGGACATCGACAACGTGGACGTGGAGGTTCCCGTGCTCATGAACAAAGCCGTCAACACCTGATCGCATGGCGGGCGACGTACGGGAATGCCGGGTACTGCGTAGGGCCGGCATGCGCCGCCCGCTCTCCGGCTGAAGGCCAACCCGCATGGATCGTACGCTGACCAGTTTCATCGCGGCGCTCCGCAACGCCGAGGTGCGCGTCTCCACGGCGGAAACGCTCGATGCGCTCGGCGCCGTGGAGCTGGTCGGCTACCGCGACCGCCGGCTGTTGAAGAACACGCTCTCGCTGATGCTCCCGAAGACCGTCGACGAGAAGGAAACCTTCGCCGACACGTTCGATCGGTTCTTCGCTTCCGAGGATGTCGACGGGGCGCCTGAATCAGCAACCGCCGGGGCCGATGGACACGGCAATGGCGAGCCGGGAAGCGGCGC
>CAZFGB010000083.1:0-4542 GCA_964518405.1 uncultured Pseudomonadales bacterium
GGATGGGCAAGACAGAGGATGGGATGGGCGATATAGAGGGCAGGGGCAAGACATGACGCGGGCGAAGCCGCAGCCGGTTTTATGGCTAGAATAGCCCGGCGCTTCCGCTGCGGACGGTCCTGCCTCATGCATCCCATCATCAACATCGCCCTGCGCGCCGCGCGTCGGGCCGGACGCATCATCGTGCGCGCGATGGACCGCATCGCGACGCTCAAGGTCGAGGAAAAGGCCAAGAACGACTTCGTCTCGGAGATCGACCGCGCCGCCGAGGACGTGATCATCGACACCATCATGCGCGCCTACCCGGACCACGGCATCGTCGGCGAGGAGCGCGGCGCCGCCAACGAGGACGCCGAGTTCGTGTGGATCATCGACCCGCTCGACGGCACTTCCAACTTCCTCGCCGGCATCCCCCATTTCTGCGTTTCGATCGGGGTCAAGAGGGGTGCCGTGCTCGAGCACGGGGTGATCGTCGATCCGGTGAGGAACGAGGAGTTCTCCGCCACCCGGGGCGCCGGCGCGCGCCTCAACGGCATGCGGCTGCGCGTATCCGAACGCCCGCGGCTCGAGAACGCGATCATCGCAACCGGCATCCCCTACCGCATGGTGCAGAGCCACCTGGACGCATACCTGGAAATGCATCGCGCGCTGCAGGCGTCGTGCCGGTCGATTCGGCGCATGGGCGCCGCGGCGCTCGATCTCGCCTACGTCGGCGCCGGACGCACCGATGCTTTCGTGCAGGTTGGACTGCAGCCATGGGACATGGCCGCCGGAACCGTGATCGTGCGCGAGGCCGGCGGCTTCGTCAGCGATGCCGGCGGCGGCGAACGCTTCATGGAGAACGGCCACCTGGTGGCGGCGAATCCCCGGATATTCAGGAACCTGTTGAGACTCGTCCGCGCCTCGGCGGGAAAGGCGCTCGCCTCGCAGTCCTAGACAACGGGCGTGTCGTCCCTCGCCTCTTTCTCAGGCAGCGTTAGGTCTTCCTTCGATATGCCCATCGCGAGCAGCATGCTCGCCGCGACGTAGATGGAGGAATAGGTCCCCACCACCACACCGATGGTGAGCGCCGTGGCGAAGCCGCGAATCTGTTCTCCCGCAGCCACCAGCAGCGCGACCAGGACGAGCAGGGTGGTCAACGATGTCACCAACGTCCGCCCGAGCATCTCGTTCAGGGACTGGTTGATGATGTCGACCGGCCTGCCCCGGCGGACGATGCGGAAGTTCTCCCGGATCCGGTCCGACACGACGATGGTGTCGTTCAGCGAATAGCCGATGACGGCGAGAATCGCCGCCAGTTCGGCCAGGTTGAAGGTCCAGCGGAACACGGCGAAGGCGCCGAGCGCCACGATCACGTCGTGGGCCAGGGCCGTCACCGCGCCGACGGCGAACTTGCCGGTGAAACGGAACATGATGTAGACCATGACCACCGCCAGCGCGACCAGCATGGCGATGCCTCCCTTCTCCGTCAGTTCCTCGCCCACCGCGGGTCCGACCACCTCCGAGCGATGCAGCGCGACTTCCCCGTGCGAATCTCGAAGCAGCGCCAGGACTTCATCGCCGACCGTCGACTGGTCGACGCCGGGCTGCGGCGGGACGCGGATCAGGACGTCGGTCTCCGAACCGAAGTTCTGCACCACCGTCTGGACGAAACCCGCATCCTCGAGCTGCTGGCGCAGGGCCTGCGGCACCACCGGGGCCTCGAATCCGACCTCGACCAGGGCGCCGCCGGTGAAGTCGAGCCCCCGGTTGAGCCCGAAGGCCCCGAGCGCAACAACCGACACGACCAGAAGGCATCCGGACACGCCCGCGGCGATTTTCCGCGCGCCCATGAAGTCGAAATTGGTCTTTCTCATCGCTTCGTCATCGCTTCAAGCGCCTCAGATGTGCAGTCTGGTGACCGTCCGGCCACCGTAAACCAGGTTGATCACCGCCCTCGATCCCATGATGGCGGTGAACATCGAGGTCACGATGCCGATGGCGAGCGTCACCGCGAAGCCCGCTACCGGACCGCTGCCGACGGTGAACAGAATCAGCGCCACGAACAGCGTCGTCACGTTGGCGTCGAGAATGGTGAGGAAGGCACGTTCGTAGCCCGCCTGGATCGCCTGCTGCGGAGGGCTGCGAGCGAGTTCCTCGCGGATCCGGGAAAAGATCAGCACGTTGGCGTCCACCGCCATGCCCACGGTGAGCACGATCCCGGCGATGCCGGGCAAGGTGAGCGTCGCGCCCAGGAGCGACATCACCGCGACCAGGATAACCAGGTTCAGACACAGCGCGAGGTCCGCGACCAGTCCGAAAACCTTGTAGTAGATCGGCATGAAGATGAGCACGAGCAGGAAACCCGCGACGACGGAATACATGCCGCGCTCGATGTTCTGCTCGCCGAGGGAGGCGCCCACCGTCCTTTCCTCCACGATCCGCATCGGCGCCGCCAGCGCCCCCGCCCGCAGCAGCAGGGCGAGGTCCTGCGCCTCCCGCATGGTCAGGCCGGTGATGCGGAAGCGATAGCCGAGGGCGGCCTTGATCGTGGCCACGCTGATGAGGCGCCGCTCGTCGCGCAGCAACACGGTGCCGTCGTCCTGCTTGATCGGCTTCTGCTCGATGAAGACGATCGCCATGGGTTGCCCGATGTTGGGCGCCGTGGCGTCGTGCATGCGTTCGCCGCCGATGCTGTCGAGCGTGATGCTCACCTGCGGCAACTGCGTTTCGGGATCGAAGTCCTGCATCGCGTTGGTCACGCGGTCGCCGGTGACCACGATGTCCTTCTGTATCCGTTCCATGCGGCCCTGGTAGGGCATCTCTTCGAGTTCCGAGGGACGGTCGTCCGGCAACTGCCCGAGGCGGATCTCGAGGTTGGCGAACTTGTCGAGGATGCGCTTGGCCTCGGACGCGTCCTGCACCCCGGGCAGATTGACCACGATGCGGCTGCTGCCGAGTTGCGTCACCTCCGGTTCCGACACCCCGAGTTCGTTCACCCGGTTGCGCAGGCTGACGATGTTCTGCGTGATGGCGTAGTCCTCGATCTCGTCGATGTAGGCCGCGTCGACCTCGATGACGAGACCCGGCCTGCCGTCCACCACATCCTCGTCCATGGTGTAGTTGGGCGGACCGTAATCCTCCCTCAACTGTTCGATCGCGCGGTCGCGCATGGCCGCGTTGGTGAAGCCGATGCGGATCGCCTGGTCCCGCACCAGGTCGTCCTGGCGGGCGTACCGGATGCGCGCGTCCCGCAACTGGTTCTTCACGTTCTTCGCTTCGTCGTCGAGGCGCTTGGCTATGGCGCTGTCGATGTCCACCTCGAGCAGGAAGTGAATGCCGCCCGAGAGGTCGAGGCCGAGCGCCATCGGCTTGCCGCCGATGGACTCGAGCCACGCGGGCGTGGTCGAGGCCAGGTTCAGCGCGATGACATAGTTGCGCACCGTATTGCTCGGATTGAGGATGTCGTCCAGGACGTTGCGCCCGCGCAACTGGTCCTCGTTGGTCTCGACGCGGATCAGGCCGCCGCTCGGCGTGACCTCGCCTCGGATCACACCGACGCCCGCGTCTTCGAGCGCGGCCACGGCGGCGTCGATCAACGACTGGTTGATGCGTCGGTCCGGACTCTCCGGCGCGAGCTGCAGGGCGTAGTCGGGCGGATAGAGGTTCGGCGCCGCGTAGATCAGGCCGAGCGCGACGACGGCGACGATCAGCACGTAGCGCCAGAGGGGATAGCGATTCAGCGGACGGCGCGCCGGGCGCCGCGTGCCGAGAAGGTCCTCGCCCATCATGTCGCTTTACCGATCAAGCCGCCGCTTAAGGCCGCTCACTGCGCGAGCGACGCGGTTTACTTGTCATCGAGGGCTTTCAGGGTCCCTTTCGGCAGGGTCGAACCGACCGCGCTTTTCTGCAGCCGCAGCTCGATGTTGTTGGCGACCCGCACCATGACGAAGTCGTCTTCGACCTTCGTCACCTGGCCCAGGATGCCGCCGGCGGTCACGACCTCGTCGCCCTTGGCGAGGCTCGCCATCAGCGCCTGGTGTTCCTTGCGGCGCTTGGCCTGCGGCCGCCACAGAATGAAGTAGAAAATGGCGACGAAGCCGACCAGCAGGAGCATGTCGAAGGCGCCGAAGCCCCTGGCACCGGCTTCCTGCGCGTACGCGACACTCTCAAATGGGATCATTCGGTTGGGTTCCAGCCATCCAACAGGGTTCGGGCGAGGCGCTGCAATGTACCCTGTTCAATGGCCCCGCGCAATTTGGCCAAGAGACCGTGGTAGTAGTGCAGGTTGTGCGTGGTCATGAGAATCGGGCCGAGGATTTCGCCGCACCGGTCGAGGTGATGCAGATAGGCGCGAGAGAACCGCGCGCACGTCGTGCAGGCGCAGTCGCCGTCGAGCGGCGCATCGGCGTGACGATGGATCGCGTTGCGGATCTTCACGGTGCCGTTCGAGGTGAACGCGTAGCCGTTCCGGGCGTTTCTCGTCGGCAGCACGCAGTCGAACATGTCGACGCCGAGCTGCACGGCGCGCAGGATGTCCGCCGGGGTGCCGACGCCCATGAG
>CAZFGB010000084.1:0-29061 GCA_964518405.1 uncultured Pseudomonadales bacterium
ACGCATCCTGTCGCGATCGCTCGCGGTTAGATCGAGCCAGGTAACTGTCGGCTTCACGGTGCGGGCCTAGCGCAGCCAGTTAGGTTCGACAAGGGTGCTGACTTCGACTCGTTGAACGGCCGTCGGTGCCGAAGTTCTGACGTCTCTTGACTCAGCAAACCTCAAAAGTGTCACCTTCGACCGATCTGGCGCGCCATCAACAGACGCCTCCGACAGTCCTTGGAGATCTCTGAAATGCCTATCGAGCAAAATTTTGGTCCGCTTGGTTCGGTCCGGTGGTTTCGTCAGGGCGAGAGCAGAATCGCGTTACCAACATCACGGAGTTCCTAGGAGGGTATCGGATCGCGACATGTTTCCCAAATGCGATCGTCGCGACATTAAGGTATGCAACTGGGGAGTCCAGCTGATCGGTGGAGTTGGATCCGGCCCTCCGCGCGGGCGACTACAGCATTCTGTAGCATCTGATTGACCAAAGGTGCGTTAACCGGTCACCGGTTCTCAGGCTGGATGAGCATCGAATGCCAACCAGCAAAGCAAACGTTGCGGCAAGCGGAGCCACAGATGGCAGAAGGAAAATCAAGCGGGTCGTCGGAGCACGTACGGGTTCAGCCACTACTCGTCGAGGTTCCCGAAGACGAGCCATTCACAAATGACTTGCTAGGTCGCCAGCAGTTCGGCGAAGCACTTGCCGCCTCTCTTGAGGCGATCGAGGGAGCAGGTGTGTTCGCATTAGACGGACGGTGGGGCACTGGAAAGACGACGTTTGTGAGAATGCTCACGCAGCACCTACGGAATAAGGGTTTCGAGGTTATCGAGATCAACGCATGGGAAACTGACTTCACTGGCGAACCACTCGCCGCACTGTCGTCGGCACTCGTATCCGCGACTCCTGCAAATCTCCGCGATGACCTCAAGAAGAGGGCTATCGAGTTGATCAAGATCGTGGGTCCGTCGGCATTGCGCCTGGCGACGGCCGGCGTGCTTAGCATCGATGCGACCCTTGAGAAGAACGCAGGGGATATCTTCGCAAAGTGGGCAGAGTCTGGCCTAAGCCGGTTCGAGAACCGCTCCAAGAGCCTCGATTCATTCCGCGAACAATTGGAGAGACTTGCGAAGACCGCTGGCCAAGGAAGACCCATCGTGGTCATGGTCGACGAACTGGACCGGTGTCGACCGACGTACGCGGTGGAGATGCTTGAGACAATCAAGCACGTATTCGATGTCCCGGGCATCCTGTTTGTGCTGGCGTTGAACCGAGTCCAGCTCGACAATTCAGCGACGACTCTTTACGGCGATTTCGTCGATCCTGAGAGCTATTTCCGAAGGTTCTTCGATGTGGAGTTGAGGCTCCCCGACCCAGACCGGGAAACATTGGTACGCGACGTGCAGAGACAGTTCGGCCTGCGGCACGACGACGTACCCGCCAATATGCTCACGGACTTCCTTGCTGCAAGCCCCCTTGGAATCAGGGAAATCACGAAGGCAGTGCAGCACTACGGCATCGTGCGGGCTTCCCTTCATCCCGACGAGAAAGACTCTTGGTGGTGGATGTTGGCGACGTTCATCCTACTGCGGATGATCGACGAGGATCGGTACCGGGCGTTCCTGGCGGGCCAAACATCCGACGGCGAACTCATCGACTCGATCTTCGGGAAAACGTGGACAAACCCGCTCAGGGGTGGTGTGTCCGCGAATGTCGTGGAAGCGACGGCCATAAGAGTTTCGTCGATAGTGAACGGTTCCAGCACGCTCTGGCCGAGGTATGAAGACCAAAAGCGAGAGAGGGAAAGCTGGAGCGATCAAGGAGAGAGGGACATTGGGTTTTGGGTCCGATCAATACAAGATTTCGGATATCTCTCTGAAGGGATGGTTTCATTGGTAGCGAGACGGGTTGAGATGCTTGACCTTCGTCGAGAGGGAGCCAGTCGATAGCTCGCAACGGTTGCGTCTTCGTACTCGGGATGTTGCTCGTGGAGCTTGGTCGGTAGTTTCGTGATGAGCCGCGCCGTACTTGGGACGGCGCCGCGCTTCACCCATTCCAACAAGTGAACGTTTGGACATTTCGTACAATTTCTGGCTTTCAAAGTCGGTACAGCAGAGCGAACGGAATGGCCACGAAAGACCGATCAATTGTTTATCCAAGGCCCCGACCCGGGACTCGAACGGGGCGAGTGTGGGAGGTCGCCGACGAGATCACCCGGGAGACGGGCCGGCGAGCATCTCGGCACGACGTCGTGGAACGGATCGTCACGGAGAGCGGCAACCGGGGCACGGCGAATACGCAGTATCAGCATTGGAAAACAAGCTATGACGCCACCAACACGCCAGCGGCTTCAGACGAGGACCTGCGCAATGTCGAAAGCCAATCTCTGTCGGTAGCCCCTGACGGGAGGCTGGTGATCCCGCAGGAGATGCGCGAGGCGATGCTTCTCGACAAGGATCCGCAGGTGACTGTCAGGGTGGACGCGGGCGAACTCCGGGTGATATCGCGTCGCGTCGCAATCCGACGGACGCAAAGGAAGTTGCGTCCCCTCAAGCGACCGGGAATAGATGAGGTTGACGCCTTTCTCAAGGACCGGAAGGCGATGTGGAGAGACGAATAGTGTCGGTCGTCTTCCACAGTTCCGCCGTGCTCGCGATGCGCCCTCGGGGAACACGGCTGCAGACCGTGTCGCCGAGGCTATCGGTGACGGTGTGCTTCGGTGGTCAATTATCTGAAGTGGTCGAACGCCGGAACCGCCTCCTCGTAATCCTATTCCTCCTGTCCGCTACGGTGCACAACAGTGATGCGCGGTCGACCGTCAACCCGGGCAGTAGACTATTGAAGAGCAGACGAAGGTTCGGATTTCGCTCCATCACACACGTGCTACAAGCCATCCAAAGATCGTGACAGAGGACTCAGCAGTGGCGACAACAGAGGACTTTGCAACGAAAGCCCGGATAAACGCTAAGTTCGTCTTGGCGGCGATCCCCGGAATCGCCGACATTGACGGCATGTCTGGAATCATCGCATTTCAGCCTGCGTACCAGCTCTGCGTTGAAGGACTGGAACTCCTCCTGAAGGCTCCGTTGGCCCAGCAGGGCATGACTCCACCTCCCATACACCCACTCAGCTCCCTCTACAAAAAGTTGCTTCCTTGCAACAAAGCCGTGGTCGATCAAGCTGTGCGTGAAGCCATCGACCAATCGGCTACCGGCGCGTTGCCGTATGGATTGCCAAACCTAGGTGCTGCCGGACTTTTGAAACCTCTTGAGCTTGGAGTGGATGAGCCGGAGGAGGATCGGACGCAAGGGTTCCAAGACATGGACGTTCATAAGTTCTTCGAAATGCTCGACGCCGAATGGGAAGCTACTATCAGCCAGTACATGGGCTACACGCGTGGGTTTGTCGTCGAGAAGCAGACGATGAGGGTCAACACGCGTGTCTTGGCCGGAGCAATTTGCGTCTGTCTCGCGCTCGCCGAGCACATTGTCGGTCCGGAAGAGGACCTAACGGACTACGGTTACGTGCTCGCGCGACGCGACTCCCCCGGGCGGTTTGTGGCTAGCACGAACCCGTGCTCGTGGACTGACAGCATGGAAGAAGCTGAGATCTTCGACACGTTCGAAGAGGGCATCGAAGCAGCCGGCGGCAATATGACTGATTGGATCGGATTCGGCCTGCGGAGAAACCTTCAGACTTGACACCATCAGGAGGTCCCGCAGTGTCCGCGAAAAAGACTGACCACGTTGACCGACCCAGTGATCGTGCGGGCAAAGGCGCCCGAAACTGGTTTCTCACCATAGCTGGCGGTGTCATCGTCGGTCTTCTTGTGATCCTATTCCAACGCATTCCAGAATGGCAATTCTGGGATCGATTCATGCCTCGCGAGCCTGTCGACAGCCCGGTAGCCCTCTCAGTGCCACTGATGCACGATCCTACGGGTTCATATACTGCCGAGATACGACGCACCCTCGACACTGCGGGCATCAGCTACCGAATCATCGACCGGGAATTCCCAGAGTTTTCTACGGTAGTTCCCAGTGGCCGTCGCAACGCGATCCTGGCTGAACAGGGGCAATGGCTCCTCGAAAACCATGGGGGCGACGTCATCATTTTCGGGCGCGTAGCCAGTGCTGAGAACACCATTCACATCGGGTTCTTTGGCTTCCACGACGGCGCCTTCCTCGAGCATTTCCTTACGGCCACTTTGTTCGACGAGGTTTGGCAGGACGAATTCGCATTCGTCGTCCAAGCAATGATGACCGAGTCGGCATTGGACCAGTTCATGGAACCGCGTGGCTTGGGAAACAATCCCCGGAGCGTTGAAGGGCTACTGGATGCTGTTCAGACTAAGTTAACGACTATCAGTCGAACGTCCCGCAATGAGTTCCTAATGGAACGGACCCGTTTAGGTATACGCCTCATTGAGTTCGCGCGTGCCAAGCTCGCAGACGATCTTGAGACAATAAGCAGGTTGCGAGCCGAGTTTGAGTCAGATGTCCGCGAATACCCACAGACAGATGACTCACCTTACTCGAAAGCACTGAGACTCCAACTTGCGGACCTCTACATGATCGAGGGGCTCATGTCGGGCAATCCGACCAAGATAGACCGAGGAATGCGCCTCGCTATGGCAACCGGAAAAGAAACAATGCAGGCCGCCATGGCCGATGACCACAGCGCTGTACAAGTGCCCGAGTCCGCCCATTGGACACATTGGTTCCTGGTGACTGTTTTGGTATTGGCGTGCGACGACAAGGAGATGATGAAGCGTGTGGAAGAACTGTTGCACACGTCCGGTGAGTCGCTCGCCGAAACCGCCCACATGAACTTCGCCGACTACATGGGCATGCTGATCCCACTGTCACAAATCAACAGCCTGCCGAACCATGGGGAATTGAGCGATGTACGCGAGTATCTTACTTCGCTCGGCGGAGTAAAAAATCTCCCTCGCTGGCAGGATCCTTTCACGCACGCCCTCAGGCTTCTTGAACGACGTCTATCAGAGGAGGATCCTGAACTCGAAACTCAGTGCCCTTCGCTGCAGCTTTGGATGAGTATCAAAGGTTGGACACTGAGCGAACCGGTCGCCTCACAGCCGTAATCGATGGGCGGACCACCCTATGAAGAGGCAGCACAGCGACTGCCATCTGCGGCCCGGTTTGGTACTCGTGTACCACAGGCGGGATGGAGCCAACGCCTCAGGAAGCACTAGCGATCCGGGAGCGGTTGTCAAAACAGTAAGTCGAAAAAAGGGGGACAGCATCACCGTGACATTTGAACCCGACAATGCCCGATCGCGCCAAGCCGTCGCCCTGTCGCGCCGGCACATGCCCACGGACTACGAGATCTCCCTCGCCCGATACACAAGCCGAGGAACACCGGAGGAGGCGCGGATTCCGAAGGACTTCGGTCCGTCGCAGGCGCTCGCCGGCTTCGAGGAGACCTACCGCAACATCATTGACTACATCGTTCGCATCACCTACCGCATCTGGGAGGACCGCGATGTCGAGTACATCCGCGACACCTATCACGACGCGTCACGGGTTTACGACGACTACGGCCTGCAGCTTGGCTCCGCCAAGATCGTCGACGACACCTATCACACGACGGGCGCCTTCTCGGACATCGAGTTGATCGCCGACGAGATCGTCTGGGCGGGAGACGACGAGGTGGGATTTCACACGTCACACCGAACGATCATCCGCGGCACCAACGACGGGCCGAGCCGCTACGGGCCGGCTACGGGACGAAAGGTCGACGTGCTGGTGTTCGCCAACTGCGTGGCGCTCGAAAACGAGATCTTCCTCGAGCATGTGATCTACAACACGTCGAGCATGCTCAACCAACTCGGCTTCGATATAGGGGACATGGCCCGCAAACTCGCCGCCGATCCGCCAGCGGGGTGGCCACGCTCGGATGCGGTGTGGGACGAGCAGCGTGCAGCCTCACGCCCGCAGGCGCCGCTGTCGATTGCAGAGCCAGTCTCGGGGTTCGATGTCGACCGCTTTGCCCGGGCGAATTTCGATGCACTGTGGAACCGCCGAGATTTCGGCGCGCTGACGGGCTCCTACAAGCCCGATTTCGCCTTCCAGGGTCCGACGGACCGGGCGTTTCAGGGCACAGCCGCCTATCGCGGCCTGCTGGAGTCCCTCCTTGCCGCGTTCCCTGATCTCGAACTGCAGGTGGACGAGGTCTACTGGATGGGCAACGAGACGGAAGGTTTCCTCGTGTCGGTACGCTGGAGCGCCGAAGGCACCCACGCCGGCGCCAGCATCTACGGCTCTCCGACCTCGCTTCCCGTCCAGATCTGGGGGATCACCCAGCAGCAGATCGTGAACGGGCGGATCGTCTCCGAGTGGATGCTGTTCAACGAACTCGACCTGATGATGCAACTCGCGGCCGGTCGAGGCACATGAGCGACACGCAGAACGCCAAGAGCCTCGTCCTGAGGTACCTGGAGGCGTGGGAGTCCGCCCCGCACGACCGGATCGACGACGTTCTCGGTCCCTTCGTGAGCGACGATTACCGTTTCCGGGGCGTGCATCCATTCAACGAGCTATCCAGTCTTGAAGAAGTCAGTTCGGCTGTCTGGCAGCCGATGCGCGAGGCGTTCTCAGCCTTGCAGCGCCGCCAGGACATCTTCATGGCAGGCAAGAACCGGATAGACGGCACGCTGTGGGTCACGAGCATGGGCAAGTTCATGGGTCTGTTCGACCGCGCTTGGCTCGGCATCCCGCCGACCGGCAAGATCGCGCTGATCCCGTACTGCGAGTTCCACCGGGTCGAGGCCGGCCGGATCGCCGAGTCCGCATTCTTCTGTGACATCGTCAGCGTCATGAAGCAGGTGGGACTGAACCCATTGCCCATGCAGACCGGCGCGGAGATCGTCAATCCCGGCCCCCGGACACAGGACGGGTTGCTATACGACCCCCAAGAACCAGCCGAGTCTCAGAAGACGCTGGACCTCATCATGCGGATGTGCGACGACCTGGTGGAGAAAGACGGTTTCCAGTCATCCAACTCCTCGCTGGCGAGCACCTGGCACGACGGCATGATCTGGTTCGGGCCCTCCGGCATCGGCGCGACCTATACGATCGAGCGCTATCAGCTACAGCACCAGGGCCCCTTTCGCACGGGCCTGCGGAACATCGACTTCAACGGCCATGTGCTGGAACACGCCGAAGGCTGTTACGGCGGCTGGTTCGGTTGGCCCAACATGCGCATGAACCAGGGTGACGGATTCATGGGGTTGCCGGCTTCCGAGCGCACCACCGAGATGCGCGTCGTGGACATGTACCGGCGGGAAGGCGACAAGCTCGCCGAGAACTGGGTGTTCATCGACATGCTGCACTATTTGCGGTTGCTGGGGGTGGATGTGCTGGGGCGGTGTGTGGGGATGCGGGGATAGGAACGCGGGTTAGTCCCAGGTCACGGTAGCCGCTCCAAAAGCTCGGACAGGACAAGGAGAAGATGGGGTGAATGGCGGGGTGAAGCGACCGGTATGGAGTTACCGGGTGTTGAAACAGCAGCATGAGGGTGGCAAGGGAGAAGAAGCCTGGGTCGAGATGGAGTATGGAATCGTCGAAGCGTATTTCGACGAGGACGGTAAGCCAGTCGGCTATTGCGACCCGCAGGTGGTCGGCAACTCAGTAGAGGAGTTGCGCAGCGTGTTGGGGATGATGCACGACGCGCTCGACAAGCCGGTCATGGGAACAGGTGACTTCAAGGCGGAGCACGAACGAACCGTAGTGGGCGGGGCAAAACCAAACGACAAACCACGAGACTTGAAGAACTCACCGCACCGACGACGATCATGAGGTGCGCGTACCCATTCAGATGACACCACTGCGAAATAGGGCGGCTCGGTTGGTGCGGAGGGTCGTCAGGAGTCGGGTGTAGGCCAGTTGTTTCGGTATCGGGAAAGGTCGTGCGTCTTGCAAAGGACGGTGGATTCTTCAAACACGAGCCGGAGGGTGACCGCGTCGCCGTCCGTGTCACCGAATGTGTGGAGTACGTGTTCACGGTTGAGGTCACGGCGCTCGGCGACGAGGAAATCCGACCAGTCGCTGGTGCGGAAGACAGCGAAGACATAAAGGAGTTCGGGAGTGCGCGGCGTGGCGAGTTGGGAGACCGGCAGATTGAACTGGGCGACGTAGGAGCGTTCCTGCTCCTGGGCGTTCGCCGTCTTGACCTGGACGCGTTTGGCTTGGCCATAGCTGCGGTCCGCGATCAGAAGGTCGACCCCGAGATCGAGGGACGGGAAGGCGACGATCCAATTGCGGATCAGGAACTGGGAGGCGACAGCATGTTCGCCGGCCTTGCCGGTGAAGAGGTGCGCGACATCGTTCATCAGGCAGCGGTATTGATGGGGGCTAACTCGTGTGCGGGGTCCAAGAGTTGGACTTTGGAGGCGATTTGCTTGATGCCTTCACGCGGGAGTCCAGTGAGGACTTCGGCGACAGTCCAGAGGAGTTCGTCCCTGCCGAGCATGGCGCTGAAGTCCTGCTGCACCTCGTAGCGGATGAAGAGACTCGCGGGAAGGGGCGTGTCGGGAGGGGTCCCCTTGTGGTCGACGAGTTCGCGGCTACGGGGCTCAAGTTCGAACGTGCATCCGTCGGACTGGATGCCGACAAGGATGGATATGGTCGTCATGGGCGGTCCTGGGTCGTGTTCCTAACGTCGACGGAAACGGCGCGTGCGCACGATGACGGGAGAATAGCATGCGAGGGGGCGCTGATTGGTCGGGCAATAGCGCCACCGGCGGAGCTCGGCACCCCGCGCCATGTTGCCCGCTTGCGCGGGCGCAAAACACAGCGCATCCGAAAGGGACGAAGGATATCGTGCCGCTAAATCACCCCCTGCAAAACCCCCAACCCAATCACACAAAGAACGAAATACCCCAACAACCAGTAACTCGCCCGATCCACCTTCCCCGCCAGCACATACCACCCATCCTCCTTCTCCTCACGTCCCTCGCGCGCGAATAGCGCCTTCTGCCCCTGCACCGTGTACTCGGAGTACTCGGTCTTCCATCCGTCGATCAGGACGCTCGCGACCCATGCCACCGCAATGCTGACGGCGCCGCCGAGCGGGCAGTACCAGGGCCACGCGACATCGTGGTAGTACTCGACGTACGCCAGCGACAGGAAACCGGCGGCGACGCCGATCAGCAGGCCGCGTTCGGAGGCGTGCTTGGAGAAGAACCCGAGCCCGAACATCGCGAGCTTGGCGCCGACGAAGAACGAGCCGACCTTGCTCAGCACCTCGAGCACGGAGCCGCCGGTTTTCGTGAACGCGATGGCTGGCACCCCCATCAGCACGGCCCAGAACAGGGTGAACCAGCGCGATGCCTTCAGGTAGTGCTCGGGGGTGCCGTCCTTCTTGGCGAACTTCTCGTAGAAGTCGAGTGTGGTGACGGTCGCCATGGAGTTCAGGCTGGAGTCGAGGCTTGACATCGCGGCGGCGACGATGGCGGCGGTGATGATGCCCATGAGCCCGGGAATGCCGACGCTGGCGACGAAATTGAGCAGGATCAGGTTCTCGTTTTCGAACGTTTGGCCGTCGTAATATGCGTAGAACAGCACGCCCAAGCCGAAGAAGAGGATGTAGGCGAGAAAGGCGACGTATCCCATGGAGATGTACGCCTTCTTGGCGTCGCCGAGGGTCTTGGCCGCCAGCGTGCGCTGCACCATCATCTGGTTCACGCCGTAGACCACGACGTGGTAGATCGACATGGCGATCACGCCGGTCCAGATGGTGCCCACCTTGGAGGGATCCAGCGAGTACTCGAACGGGTTCGTCTTGCCCTGGGCCTTGAGCGCATCCAGCGTGACCGGCAGGGACTCCGGCAGCGCGCCGATCAGCAGCACCACCGTGATGACGGCCCCGACGAACAGGATGGCGGACTGGATCACGTCGGTCCAGATCACCGCCGCGATGCCGCCGAGCATCGTGTAGGTGACCGCGACGACGGCGACGATGAGAATCGCGTCGATGACCGGGATGCCCGTGATGAACTCGAGCACCAGCGCGGTCGTGTAGAGCATGATCCCGGAGTAGGCGATGTTGCCGAGCAGGAACACGCCGGACATCACCGTGCGCGATGTCAGTCCGAAGCGGCGTTCGAGATAGTCGAAGATCGAGGCGCAGCCGCTCTTGAAGAAGAACGGCAGGAACACCGTGACCACGACGAAGATGGCGATCGGGTAGTTGATGTGGATGAAGATCACCGAGAAGCCCTCGGTGTACGACCAGGCGGGTCCGCCGAGGAATGTCAGTGCGCCGAAGTAGGTCGCCACCACCGAGATGCCGATGGCCCACCAGGGCGTGGTCCGGCGGCCGAGATAGTAGTGGTCGGCGGTCTGGACGCGCTTGCTCAGGAAATAGCCGAGAACGAGGTTGCCGACGATGTAGGCGAGCACGATGGACCAGTTCAGCGTGCCGAACTCGCTCATCCCTGTCGCTCCCAAGCCCCTCGATTTACCGCCTGCGATGCGCCGGCCAAGACCTTGAGCGCCGGCGCGTCCGGGCGATAACACAATACTCGTACTGCGAATGCAACGCGCATTGCGTGGAAATTCGGGATTGCTATAGCATCGAGGCAAGGTTGCATCGTCGCGGTTGAATTCAGTTGCCAGATCCAGGAGACAGCGGAGCGGGAGCGTCCCCGGGCGACCGGCCCCAGCGGCGGGCGACTTCCTACGACGTGGCGCGCCTCGCCGGCGTTTCGCAGTCAGCGGTGTCCAGGGTCTTCAAGCCCGGCGCCAGTGCGTCCGCGGCCATGCGCCGGCGCGTGATGGATGCGGCCAACCGCGTCGGCTACCGGCCCAACGCCATCGCCCGGGGGCTCATCACGCAGCGATCCAACATGGTGGGCGTGGTGATTTCCAAGCTCGTCAACCTGAACTACCCGGAGGTGCTGGTCGAGATCACCCAACGGCTTTCCGGCCGGGGCATCCGGGTGTTGCTGTTCGCGCTGGAGACCGAAGGCGATACGGCGGCGGCGCTCGATCAGGTCGTGCAGTACCGGGTCGATGGCGTGATCACGGCCGCCATGCTGACCGGCGAACAGCTCGGCATGCTCGACGAGGCGCAGATTCCGGTCGTGTTCTACAACCGGGCGCCCGACGTGCCCGCCGTGAACGCGGTGCGCTGCGACCATGCGGCGGGGGAACGCTGGCTGGTCGGCGAACTGGTGGACTCGGGCCACCGGCGATTCAGCATCATCGCGGGTCCCGAGGATTCACCGGTCAGCACCGAGCGGACGCTGGGGGCCGTTGAGGAGCTCGAGCGGCTCGGCGTCGCCGACATCACAGTGGCCCGGGGCGACTACGGCTATGGCAGCGGCCGGGAAGGCTTCGCGACCATCGTTGAGGAACTCGGCTCGCCGCCGGACGCGGTGATCGCGGCCAACGACACGATGGCGATCGGCTGCATCGACGAGGCGCGGGCGATGTTCGGCCTTGACGTGCCGGGCGACATGTCCGTCGTTGGATTCGACGGTGTCGGCCCTTCAGGGTACGCGGCGTATCGGCTCACCACGGTGTCTCAGCCGGTGGCTCAGATGTCGGAGGCGGCGGTGTCGATGCTCACCGAGCGGATCGAGAATCCCGAACTGCCGAAGGAGCAGCGCGTGTTCTCGGGGATCCCCATCCGCGGGAACTCGGCACGCCTTGCGAACGACCAATAGCGTGTTTGCGGGGAGCCGCCCTCCCCCGACGAACCGCGCCTGACCGGAGAACGCCATGCGCACCAGCAGCGACCGCATCCTGACCACCCACGTCGGCAGCCTGCCGCGCTCGGCAGCGGTGACGGACGTCGTGTTCGGACGCGAACGGGGCGAAGAAGCGCCCGACGGCGACCAGGTGATCAGCTACGCCACCTACATCAAGGATCGCATCACCGGGTTCGACGGCGACAGCGACCGGGAGCCGCCCCGGGACCTGGAGGAGTTTCCCGGATTCCTGGAGCGGCAGGCGGCGTCCGGGGGCACGCTGACGTACCGGCGGCCGTGCTGCGTCGGCGAGATCGCCGTCAAGGACATGGAGCCGGTTGCCCTGGACATCGCCAATTTCCAAGCCGCGATCACGAGCCACGGGCCGGTTGAAGGATTCATGAACGCGGCATCCCCGGGCGTGATCGCGCTGTTTCAGCCAAACCGGTACTACCCCGACCACGAGACCTACCTGGAAGCGATCGCCGGCGCCATGGCGGCGGAGTACCGCACCATTGTCGACGCGGGTCTCGTGCTGCAACTCGACTCCCCCGACCTCGGCCTCGGGCGCCACATGATGTTCAAGGACAACACCGACGCGGAGTACCGGGCGCTCGCCGAACTGCACGTGGACGCGCTCAACCACGCGCTCGAAGGCATCCCGACGGATCGGGTGCGGTTACACGTGTGCTGGGGGAACTACGAAGGGCCGCACCACTGCGATGCGCCACTGTCGATGGTGCTGCCGATCGCGCTCCGCGCCAACGTCGGCGCGCTGCTGTTCGAGTCGGCCAACCCCCGGCACGGCCACGAGTGGCGGACGCTGGCCGACATGTCCATCCCCGATGATCGCATCCTGATACCGGGCGTGATCGACTCGACCACGAACTTCATCGAGCACCCGGAACTGGTCTGCGAGCGCCTCTGCCGCTTCGCCGGCATCGTCGGGCGGGAGCGGGTGATCGGGGGGACGGACTGCGGTTTTTCGACGTTTGCCGGGTTCGGGGCGGTTGACCCTGATATCGTTTACGCGAAGCTCGCGAGTCTTGCCGAGGGCGCGGAGCTCGCGAGTCGGCAGCTTTGGGGCTAGGCACCCAGGTCGCCGAGCGGAACGCAAGTGCGGTCAGGACTTAAGAGGATTGGGCGGGTAAACACGGCGACCCCAAGGGACGACGGATTTCGGGTCCCTAACCTCAGGGCGTCGGCTCGGTGAACTCCCGCCCTTCGCGCTCGGCGGCGAGGCGGCGCTCGTTCCACGCTTGCCACTCGGCCCGAGCCTCGGCCAGACCCTGCTCGCGGCCCTGCTCAAGGCCTTCAACCCGGCCCTGCTCGAGGCCTTCCACCCGGCCTTCGGCCTTGTGTTCCTCTATCACCGGGATGACGTATCGGTTCACCACGAACTGGTATAGCGACATCAGCAGTTCTCCTGTCTTGTTCACCGCGCGGGTGAGCAGCATCGCGACGATTGTAATGGCAATGCCGACGGTGCCAAAGTCGGCGAGCACGGCGAAAGTGAAATCGCCGACATGCAGCCATGCCTGATCGTACGGACCGCCCGCACTCGAATCCCAAGGCAGTTGGTCTCGCTTCCTGTAGAAGGCGAAGGCGAGCGCCGCAAGCCACAGTGCCCCGACGATACGGAAAAAGGTCTTCGCATCCCGCGCGGCGATGCTCCAGACCGACACATGCTCGTCGAGCCGCGGTGTCGGCGATGGCAGTATCCTGACCAACCACCCCACGATCTGCCTCCGCCGCCACAAGCTGCAAACGCCAGATTCTGACTCCTGCGGATGCTCGCCAACAGCGGATGGCAACCCTGATGCGGGTAGGAAAACGGCTACAGGAAGTTAAGCTTCGCGCTCACGCTCAGACGTCCGCGGAGGTGGCACCCGGGGTGCATCGAAGGAGCCGACGGACTTCGTGGCGCTAAACTTGCGGCGTGGGCTCGGTGAAATCCCGTCCTTCGCGCTCAGCGGCGAGGCGGCGCTCGTTCCACGCTTGCCACTCGGCACGCACTTCGGCCCGACCCTGCTCACGGCCCTCAGCCTTGTGAGCCTCTATGACGGGGATGACGTATCGGGTCACCACGAACTCGTACAACGACACCAGCAATTCTCCTGTCTTTTCACCGCGCGGGTGAACAGCATCGCAACGATTGTACTCGCCGATGCGTGCCCGCCGTACGGCGACATCGTCTTCCGTACCGATCAACGCGCAGGCATTCACGAACCTTTGGTCGACGTGGACCCAGTCGAAGCGACCTTCGGGCCATCGAAGTCCTTGGCGTCAAATATCCGCTGAATGGTCGGGTCTGCGTAGCGATCCACGGCAGTCCGCACGGCGGTCACCAGCGCTTCTCTCCTGGCAACAAGCGCTTCGATGTCGCCGCTCAGGCGTGCAAGGCGAAACAGGCTGCGTATCGAGATGAGAAGCTGGGCCTGTTTTTCGAGGACAAACAGCGTGGCGAACAAGCTGGCGGGGAGCAGCGGCAATGCCACGATAGCCCATACCCAACCGAATCCCATGCCGGCCAGGATCGCGACCAGCGCATACGTTGTAAGCAGCACCGGAACCGCTGTCACGAGTTGCAGGGTGGCGATGTCGTCCACGTCGTAGCTGAACCGCGATCCCACGCTTGCCGCGAGCCATCCCACCGGCAGCAGGATGACCGCCCCAGGCAGCGCGAGCGGGAACAGCACGATTGCGAGCGTAGTGCGCCAGACGATCCTTCTCATGGCAATGCCGGCACCGACGGGATGCGAGAGTTGGTGGTCCTTCAGTCCCAGGACATCCAACTGGGCCTGATACGCCTCGATCTCGCTACGCAGCCGCTGCACGTCCGGTTTCTCGGCGAAGAGCGCATAGCGTTCCACGAAGCGGCGGCTCAGATCGACATAGCTCTCGGGCGTGAGTCTCGCCGAAACCGGCTTGTACAGGCGGCGGGCGGCGTGAATGAAACGCAGCGTCGACCAGTCCGGGGCGCTCAGCGTGATGCGGGAGATTCGCTCACGCAGTTCTTCCGTGAGTTGGCGCACGGTTTCCACTTCATCCCTGCCGTAGATTTCGAGACGCGCGTCGTCCATGGGTATCGGCGCAGCGAAATGCAGCAGGACCTGGCTTCGGAACCGGTGACGGTCAAGGTAGGTCAGGCCGAACGGAATGATCGCGACGTCGGCGTCGCGGTGCGCGGAGGCGTGCAGCGCCATTCTTGCGGCGCCGGTCTTGAGCGTCGCCAGTCGGCTGTCGGTGTGGCTGATGCCTTCGGGGAAGATGGCCACGCAGCCGCCGCCGGCCAGCACCTCATCCACGCGCTCGAAGGCATCCCGGTTGTCCGCGTCGGGTCCGTGTTTTTCGCGCGGCAGGACAGGTATCGCGCCGAGGGCCTCGAGCAGACGCGAGAGTATGGGAAATCCCCAGAGTTTCGCGTTGCCGAGGAAATGAATGGGGGACCGATCCACCAGGCTGATCAGCAACAGTCCGTCGATCAGGGCGTTGGGGTGATTGCCGGCAAAGATCACGGCGCCGCGCTCGGGGACATTCTCCAGGCCCAACACCTCGATTCGCCTGTAGAAGGTGCTGGCGACCAGGCTCAGGAATCGAACGAACCCACGGTAGAACATGTCCCAGGGTGGGGTGCCATTTCGGTTGGAATCAAATTAGCAGAATGACCCGGGCGTCGCTATTGACTCCCAAGGATCTGAGCAAGCACCGCGAGTTGGTCGAACACGGTCCACTCGGCGACGATCCGCCCCGCCGCGGTTCGCCAATGGCTGACGCCGAGGATGAAAACAGGCTTTCCGGTGGCGGAAGTCCCGGCCAAAGTGTCCGCGTGAGAACCGGCTGCCGTCCAGCGCGCGGCGATGTCCAGTCCGCCGCTGCCGAAGGGCTGGCAGGCGACATGGTCCAGGGAGACCCGGGGATTGCCGAACGCGCGCCGCAGGTCTGCGTAATGTCCCTTTATTGCCTCGCGGCCGGAGTACCGCTCGACGGGTGAGCGATGCAGCACTGCATAGGGCGCGTAGCGGTCCCAGCGCGACGGCTCGTCGCCTGACGCCCATTGGCTCGCGAGGAACTCGGTAGCCAATCGGGTTCCGTCCGCCGCTTCCGTTCCCCGTGCGACCGTCAGCGGATCGGCCTCGGCGATACGTTCCATTTCACGAGCCATCCAGTCGCGGTCCTCCCGACCCACGCGCGCGGCCAACCCGCGCGCGGCCTCGGTGGCGTCGAAACCCAGTTGGCGGACCAGCGCGAGGTTGTCGCGCATCAGCCATTCCCGGGTGACGACGCCGTTCTTGACCACGCAGTCCGCGACATTGGTGATGCGCACCCGGCGGCCCGTCGCCTCGCCGAACGCGCTCGGGCCGAGGTTGGTCATCGGGCTGGTGATCCGGTGCGACGAATAGAATCCGCTCTCGTAACTCCCGGACCAGACGACGTTGTCGCCGAGCAGGAGCCGGTCCGGGAACGCCTCGAGCATCTGCCGGGTGCCGTCCACCATGGCCTGGGCGCCGTGGATCACGCCTTCCATGCCGTACACCTCGACGTCGGGCGCGTAGTAGCGATGGATGAGGTCCACGCCGCGCTGCTCCCAGATCTCGAAGGTGATGCCGAGAATGAAGTCGACGATGTCGGAATCAGGTCCGTAGGCACCCATAGGTCTGTCCGCATCGCCGAAGAGTCCGGATGTTGTGCGTCATTTGCATTGGAAGTACATTGTAAGTCAACCCGTCTGCTTCGGACCCGCACGTGATCGAGATAGTCAAAGCCGGCATCGATGCCGATGTCGCCGCCGAGCGCGATGAGGGCGTCAGGACCGCAGTCGAGGGGATTCTCGCGGACATCGATGCGCGGGGCGATGAGGCGGTACGCGAGTTGTCGGTGAAGTTCGACGACTGGTCGCCGGACGACTTCAGGCTCTCCCCGGACGAGATCGCGGCCTCGGTCGAGCGGCTGCCAGGCCAGGCGATCCACGACATCGAGTTCGCCCAGGCCCAGATCCGGAGTTTCGCCGAAGTCCAGAAAGCGGCGCTCGACGACGTCGAAGTGGAAACGCTGCCCGGCGTCGTGCTCGGGCATCGCAACATTCCGGTCAACAGCGTCGGCTGCTACGTGCCGGGAGGCCGCTATCCGATGGTGGCTTCCGCGCACATGAGCATCGTCACGGCCAAGGTGGCTGGAGTCGAACGCGTGATCGCCTGCGCACCGCCCTACCAGGGCGCGCCGAGCGACGCGATCGTCGCGGCCATGTACCTTGGCGGCGCGGACGAAATCTACTGCCTCGGCGGCGTGCAAGCGGTGGGCGCGATGGCGCTCGGCTGCGAGAGCATCGAGCCGGTGGACATGCTGGTGGGGCCGGGCAACGCGTTCGTCGCCGAGGCCAAGCGGCAGTTGTTCGGCCGGGTCGGGATCGACCTGCTGGCCGGACCGACCGAGACGCTGATCATCGCCGACGAAACGTGCGACGGAGAAATGGTGGCCACCGACCTCCTCGGCCAGGCCGAGCATGGTCCGACCTCGCCCGCCGTGCTGTTGACCACGTCCCGGGCGCTGATCGACGACACGCTGCGCGAGATCGACCGCCAACTCGAGACCCTGGAGACAGCCGAGGTGGCGGGCCAGGCATGGCGGGACTACGGACGAATCATCCTCTGCGACACCGAAGCCGAGATGGTGGAGGAAGCGGACCGCATCGCCAGCGAGCACGTGCAGGTGATGACGCGCGACCCCGACTATTTCCTGCAGAACATGACCAACTACGGCTCGCTGTTCCTGGGACCGGAGACCAACGTGGCCTACGGCGACAAGGTCATCGGCACGAACCACACGCTGCCGACACGGCTCGCCGCGCGTTACACCGGCGGGCTGTGGGTCGGCAAGTTCATCAAGACCGTTACCTGGCAGAAGGTGTCGCCGCAGGCCACCGCCATGGTTGGCGAGTACTGCTCGCGGCTCTGCGCGCTCGAAGGATTCGCGGGCCACAAGGCCCAGGCGGACCTGCGCGTGGCCCGCTACCAGGGAACCAACGAACCGGCCGGCATGGACCGCGAGTAACGGTCCGGCCGCTCGTGAGCGACGACAGACACCTTCGCAACAAGCGCCAGGCATACGCAACGCTCAGGGAACTGGCTGCTGCGCCGGTCCCCCAGCTCGCTTCGGTGCTCAAGCGCGCCTACCACGACGACGCGGACTGGTTCGGTTCGCATCCGCTCAACGAACGCCATGGCATCGCCGCGATCGAGGATGTCTGGCGCGGCATTCGCCAAGCGTTCCCGGACATGGAACGCCGCGACAGCATTCTGGTCGGGGGCGCGTACGAAGGCGCCGACATGGTGGCCGCCATGGGCCACTACCAGGCGACCTTCGTCGAAGACTGGCTCGGCGTGCCCGCCACCCATGGCGTCGTGCACCTGCGTTACGGCGAGGTCCACCGGTATGTCGACGGCAGGATCGTGCACACCTACGCACTCATCGATCTTCTCGATCTCATGCGCCAGGCCGGCGTCTGGCCCCTGCCTCCGAGCCTCGGTTCCGAGGGCATGTGGCCCGGCCCGGCGACGAGCGACGGCCTACGGCTTTCCGCCGGCGATGACCGGCTCGGAGAAGCATCCCGCAAGACCGTGCTCGCCATGCACCAGGCGATGTTCGATTTCGACGGCGTCAACCTCGACAGCATGGACCAGGCCGAGTATTGGGCCGAGCACTTCATGTGGTACGGCCCCGCGGGTATCGGCGCCTGCCGGGGCATGACCGGCTACCAGGCGCATCACCAGATTCCGTTCCTCACCGCGTTCCCGGACCGACGGGGCGCCGGCCACTACGTGTGCATCGGCGACGGCGAGTACGTCGTGACCGGCGGCTGGCCGAGCGTGGTCGCGACCCACACGGGTGGCGGCTGGCTAGGTCTCGCGCCGACCAACAAATCGGTCGAAATGCGGGTGATGGACTTTTACCGAACGGAGGACGGTCAAGGAGCCTTCAGCCGGGGAGCGCGAGGTGGTACCCCTCGCAGAAAAATAGCCGAGAACTGGGTGCCGATCGACATGATCGACCTGCTGCTGCAGATGGGGACGGATGTCCTGGCCCGGCTTGAACACCTGCGCGGCAATCCGCGCCATTCGTTGTAGGACGGGCCGAGCCTACGTCGCCGCGAGCGCCTCTCCCGCCGGGTTGTCGCCGCCATCCACCGCGTACAACTCGCACGTCTCCCTCGCGCTATTGCGGAACTGGCGCGGCAGGTCCACGGGAATGGTCATGACATCGCCGGGCCCAAGTTCGAAGTCGACGCCGCCCACAGTCAGGGAAAGCGAGCCCCGGTGCGCAAACAGCACCTCTTGTTGGGGACGGGCGTGGACTGCGGTTTCAGATCCCGGTTGAAGGACCACCTTGCGAAGCTGGAAACCGTGGGACCAATCGAGCTTTCCAGCGCCCATGCCATCCTCCCTCGCGGTACCGATGACCGGCACTTCCGCGACATCAGCGGCCGTCAGCAGTGACTGTTCGGCGGGTTGGAACTCCGCGCCACTGACCACGCAACCGCGCAGCGCCGCGGTGTCCATCTGCCTGAGCCGAGCCACGTCCTCAGCGGTCGTGGGCGACATGACGGCGGCACCCTCCGGCACCGTCTCGCCGCGGACAAGGTCCACGAGGCTACCGTCTTCCAGCAGCACGAGACCGTTGCGCTTCGCCGCCTCGAACACGTACGGCGCCCAGGTGACGCGCCCGGGGTCGTCCTCGCCAAGAACGGCGAACAGGAAGCCGACATCGTCGCCAACGTTCTCGAAGCCGCGGAACACGTGAATGGGGATGGAGACGACATCGCCGGGTTCCAGGATGACCTCCGCGGTCTCGGCGTTCTCTCCAAGGTAGAACGCCCAGCGGCCGGAATGCACCACGAACACTTCCGCCGTCTCGTGGCTGTGTTGCGAATTGACGCAGTTGGGCGGCTGGCGCGCGCCGCCGATATTGAACCCGTGGGGAATGTCGATGTGGACGTGCTGGTCGGGGCTCTCGGAGACGCCCGGGCCAATGATGGTGAAGTTCTCCTTGCCCTCGCTCCCGGGTGTGCGCGTATCGACAAAGGCTGTCGTGCAGGGAACGAGATCCGCGTAGCGGACGAGCCGAGCGTTTAGCTGATCGCGCGTCCACGGGGAAGCGGTGAAAGTGTCTGACATGACGTCTTGTCGTGATTGGACGCCGCAACGTACTTCGAATGCAAGTTTGCGTCAAGCAGTCGCATCATTTGATGCTAGCTGGACAAAAAAGCCAAGTGACCGGAGCCCCGCCGAGGAAGTTCCCGATGAAATCCTTGAGGATCGCTTTCGCTTGGATCGCTGCAATAGTTCAACCTTGTTCGGTTAAGGAACTAGCCTCAACTAACGCTTTACAGGGGGGACCCCCCTCGGTACCCTCGAATCGTCTGCCGCAAGGAGACACTTGACAATGGCGTCCACGACCGAAGGCACGAGCTCAGATTCCGACCGATTGGTCGACAAAGCCACTCCCCACTATCGGTGGATCACGGGCACCGTCTATCTCGACCCTGAGGAACTGTCGCGCAGCAGATCGTTCCGGCAGCAGCTAAAGCAGGCGGCCAAGTTGGCGAAGCTGCATCGCGAACGCAAGAAAGCCCGCGCCGGCTAAGTCTTCCAAATGTGGGTTGACCTCCTCCACGTCATCGTGGTGGGCTTCGTTGCTCTTTTCGCATCGCGCATAGGATGGCTGTGGCTTCTGCGACAGCCGGGGTACATTCCCCTTTTCGTCATTCTGGTGGTCGGAACCTTTTCGCTTTATGTGGCCGACATGGTTCACGATCTCTACCGCATCACCAACCTCTGCATGGTCGTCCCCGATTCATGTGTCGACGAGCCACTGTCGGAAGAGGTGCGTTTCGCAATCGCTACACTCATTGCGCTGGTGGGGGCGGTCATTCTGATCGGTCGGAAGTTCCCTTCCCACGAGGCCTATCGGTTCGTCTCGCAGATTGAGGAGCACCACGTAGAAGTCCTGCTGCAGGACAGCTTTGAAGAGCAATACCCGGTCGAATTGACCATGGAGAACGGGAAAGTGTACGTGGCGCTGCCGCTGGTTTCGGGCATTTCCGCGCCCGGACAGGGAGATGTGGCGGTAATCCCCTTCATGAGTGGCTACAGGGACAAGGACACCAAGGAGCTAAGACCAACCACGTTCTACGTCGACCTCATCGGGCAATGGGAGGAAATCTCGGACTTTCTCGTCGTGCTTCCGAAGAACAAGATCCACTCGGCGCGCCGGTTCGATCTCCATCTGTATTTTGAGGTCTTTGCCGAGGAGGAATATTAGCTGAGTCGCTGGCGGCGACGCCGCCACACCAGGATCCGATCGCGGCCACCAACGCAGTTCTGCCACCAGCTTAGATGGGAAGCTAGCGCGTCCAATCAAGCAGCGGGTCCGTTTGTATTTCGGTTGCGTCCAAACCGCGCGCGGACGCACCAGACGCCAAACACTGCGCCAAGGATCACGACTACTAAACCCATTCCGATCATCGAGCCTTCAAGACCAGCAGCGTGTTTTCGGACGGCGTAGATTTCGCCGTAAGCTCGCTCAAATGGCGTAACAGTGCTTGCATTGACGGGAACGTGTCCTCCAAACGGCATTCCCTCGTTAATGTACCCAAGACCGTATCCGAAGAAACCCGCGAGCACGAGGATCAGAATGATCCCCAAAAGGCGCTCAGTACGGTTCAGTTTCATTTTACGATTTCAGACCTGATGCATACATATTGCGCCATGCAATCGCGATGCACATGAGGAAAGTACACTGATACATCATATCGCGAGTCATGCCCTGAGGGCGGCAACATGACCGGTCAACGCTTGAACGCTATGACTGTGTATAGCCCCTCCAATCGCGGAGTCAACGATCTGATTCCCAATCTTGCGAGGGGTTCCCCTAGCGCTCTCCTCTGCAAGGTCCCGACCCAACGCCGCTCGTCGACTCGGCAAAACTGCTCCAGTCGCTCCCTGGGATCTTTGTTACATGTGAAGTGCTAGGCTGGCCCGAAACATGATGTCCGTAACGCTAGGTGGTCAGGCGGACTCGTGTTCGCAGGGAGATGCGAAATGGCCGAATTCGGCACGCTCAACTGGTCGATCCTCGGCGTCTACATCGTCGGCAACCTGCTGCTCGGCTATGTCTTGAGCAGGCGGGTCACGCAGGCCGAGGACTTCTACCTCGGCCGGCGGACGATGCCCTGGTGGGTAATCGGCATATCGGTGGTGGCGACCTACGTGAGCGCCCTGTCGTTCCTCGGCGGCCCCGCGTGGTCGTATTCCGAGAACCTGGCGGTCATCGCCATCCACCTCAACTACCCCATCGTGATCTTCATCGTGATCACGATCTTCCTGCCGTTTTTCTTCTCAAGCGGCGTCGCTTCGATCTACGAGTACCAGGAGCGCCGTTTCGGGCCGACTGCCCGGTCGGTCATGTCGGGCGTGTTCCTGGTTTCCCAGGGTCTGACCTCGGCGGCGATCCTGTACGCCACGGCGCTGGTCATCGAGTTCATTACCGGCATCGACGTGGTGCACGCGATCCTGATCGTCACCGCCATCGCGCTGGTCTACACCATGATGGGCGGTATCGCCGCGGTGATCTGGACGGACACGATCCAGGCCGGTGTCCTGTTCGTCGGCGCCATGATCATCCTGGTGGCGCTGGTCGGCGATCTGCCCACGCCCATGGTCGAGATGCTGCGGGACCTCGAGACGCAGGGGAAGACCACGGCACTCGACTTTTCCTTCGACTTCACGAAGGAGGCCACGATCTGGTCGGGGATCATCGCCATGACGCTGTTCCACACCACCGTCTACGGCGCCAACCAGATGATGGTGCAGCGGACGCTGGCAGCGAAGAACATCGGCGACGCCAAGAAGTCGTACCTCCTGATGGGCTTCGCGGCGTTTTTCATCTACTTCCTGTTCATGCTCCTCGGCACGCTGTTCTACGGCTACTACGAGGGCCGCGCGTTCGAAAACGGCAACACGATCATCCTCCAGTTCGCCTCCGAACTCGCCCTGCCCGGCCTCATGGGCATCATCGCCGCGGCCGTCATCGCGGCGGCCATGTCGAGCCTCGACTCATCGCTCAACTCCATGGCGACCGTTTCCCACCATCGACTTCTACCAGCGGTACTTCCGCCGCGATGCCGACAGTTGGCACTACCTGCGGGTGACACGCGGCTTCACCGTGCTGTGGGCCGCCGCGATCATCATTCCCGCGATCCTCTATGCTCAGAGCGAGGGATCGATCCTGCAGACGCTGAGCCGCATCGGTTCCTACTTCGTCGGCGCGAAGCTCAGCATGTACGGGCTGGGGTTCTTCTCCAAACACGCCACCGAGCGGGGCGTGCTGGTCGGCGTGGTGGTCGGTTTCATCGTCATCTGGGCCGTCGCCAGCCAGACCGACATCGCCTGGCCGTGGTACTGCCTGATCGGCGGCAGCGTCAACATCGTCGTCTCCATCGCTGCAAGCCTGCTCCTCGACGGCAAGCAGGCGGACTATTCGCCGTACACCGTGCGCGGTCAGATTCGCCAGTTCGAAGAGGAAGGACGGCCGATGAAGGAAGGCAACTGGTACGTCGTGCCCGGCAAGATCGATCCGATTGCCTACGCCCTGCTCGGCTTCTTTGTCCTGACGATACTGTTCCTGCTGGGGTGGGACCTGCTGATCTAATGGCGGAATACGATGCGATCGCCCCGGAGTATCGGCAGTCCAAGCGGCTGCCGTTCCGCGAATACGTGGAGCGGTACACGCTGTTCGAACTGCTGGGCGACGTGCGGGGCAAGACGGTGCTGGATCTGGCGTGCGGGGACGGCTGGTACACGCGCCTGCTCAGGCAGGCCGGCGCCCTGGAGGTCACCGGGGTCGACGTTTCCGAGGGCATGATCGAGCTCGCCGAGGAGCAGGAGCGGCGGGACCCGCTCGGCTGCCGGTACGTGTGTGCGGATGTCGCAGCGTTCGAGCCCGGCGAACCGGTGGATCTCGTGGTGGCGGTGTACCTGCTCAACTACGCGAGGACCCCCGAACAGATTCTGCGTTTCTGCCGGGTATGCCACGAGGCATTGCGGCCGGGCGGGCGGTTGGTCGGCATCAACAACAACGTGCACAACGTCGGGGTCCAAACAGGGTCGTTGCGGAAGTACGGTCTGGAGCGCACCTGGGAGCGACCGCTGGCGGAAGGGGACACCATCCGCTACACCATGTTCAATGCCGACGGCGAGCCATTCGGATTCGACAACTTCTACCTGACGCCGGAGACGCATGCGGCTGCGTTCGAGCGTGCGGGTTTCCGCGACTTCCGGTGGATCGACGTAGCGTTGGACCCCTCCGAGACGGACAACCCGTTCTGGGACGAGTTCATGGCGAACCCGCCGATCATGGCTTTCGTGGCGGAGCATTGACATGGGTAGGCCATTGGCCTACAAACCGCCCGCAATACGAACCGCAGAGAGGTTCGGGAATGTGAGCAGAACACGGTTGACGATTGATCCCGAAAGCCCGCACGGCGTTCCCCGCGGGCGGGTCGACCACAAGGTGTTGGATGCGACCGGCGAGGAGGAAATCGCCCGCCAGGCTCGCGATGACGACGCCGAGGCGATGCGGGACATGGGTCGCTTCGCCCGCCGGGTTCGCCGGCGTCTCGGGCTGACCCAGGTCGAGTTCGCGCGGCGCATCGATGTGCCTCACGAGACCATCCGTAATTGGGAACAGGGCAAAAGGGGACCGACCGGTGCCGCCAGGGCGTTGCTCAAGATCCTCGACAAGGCGCCCGAGACGGCGCTACGAGTGCTTGGTTGACGCTCGGGCGCATGCCTTCGGTTGCGATGGAGTCGTGGCCCTAAGCCGCGTTCCCAAGCGCTTCGATCAGCGGCCCCAGGTGCTTCTCATAGCGTTTCCACGCCGCCACGGACTCGGTGTAGATCGGCCGCCGGACCTGGCTCGCGCTCGGGGTCTTGACCAGCCGCTCGGTCTCGTGGAAGGCAAGCACTTCCGGCTCGAAAGGCAGGTCGAGGAAGTCCAGCATGCGCCGGGCCTGCCCTTCGACGTCCGCCACCGTGTCCTCGTAGCGCACCGTGAGGATGCGCCCCGGGAAGAGCGCCTTCCAGCGGTCGACTAGGTCGCAGTGGCGGCGGTAGTACTGGCCCAACGCGGTCAGCGAGTGGGCGTAGGTCTGTTTCTCGTCGAACGGGATCCGGTGAATGGCCCAGCAGTTGGCGACGGCGTCGCGGCGGCAGTAGATGAAACGTGCCCGTGGCAGGGCGATCGCCAGCAGGCCGATGTACTGGAAGTTGAGTGGCGTCTTGTCGACCACGTAACGGGCATCGAGGTTGTCCGGCGCGTGCCGGGCAACGTAGTACTCGCCGAGTTCGCGAAATGACGCGGGGCTCAGGAGTTCCATGTTGTCCGGGAACTTTTGTCCGGTCATGTCCCGTACCCGGTGTGCCATGTCGTACGCGAAGCTCAGTTCGCCCGCGCCCGCCACGGCGCTGTGGGTCGCGAGGATCTGTTCGGTGAGGCTGGTCCCGGAGCGCGGCATTCCGACGACGAAGACCATGTGTTCGTCCTGGCATCCCGCGTCGAACCCGACCCGCGCCGCCGCCGTCTCGGCAAAGTTGTAGAGCCCGTCTATGTAGTCTGCAGCCTCGACATCGTCGTACGGCCTCATCGCCGCCTTTACGCCGTTTCCTTGCGCCAGGTATTCGTAGGCTTGGTCGTACTGGCCACGCTGCTCAAGCGCCCGGGCCAGGCCAAAAGCCAGGTACATGCGGTCATTGAGCGAGAGGTCACCTTCTTCCCAGGCCGAGCGCATGGCGGCCAGTTCGGCATCGGTCCCGGTCCGGCCGTCGATCTGCGCGAGTTGGTAGTGCGCGATCCCCATCCTGGGCGCCGAGTCGATCGCCGACTGGAAGTGTCGCGCCGCGCTTGACCGGTCACCCATCTGCTCGTGCAGCACGCCCATCACGTGATGCGCCTCGGGATGGCGAGGTTCCATCGAGAGGACCTTGTCCAGGGTCTCGAACGCGTCCTCGGGGGCCTCCATGTCGCGCTGCACGCGGGCCATGTTGATCATGGCGGCGGCGTTCTTCGGGCTGAGCGCGGCGGCTTGCCGGTAGTGCCGCAGGGCGTCCGCGTACTTCGCCTGCTTGAGCAGGATATCGCCCTTGTTGTTCCAGGCCTGCGCAAGCCGGGGATCGAGTTGCAACGCCCGATCCGCGGCCTGCAGACCGCGCTCCAGCCGATCCGACTCGTTCATCGCGGCGGACAGGTTGCTCCAGCACTCGGCGAACTTGGGCTGCAACTTCAGTGCGCGCTCGTAAGCCCGGGCCGCTTCCCGCGGCCGCTCGACGAGGCGCAGCACGTTGCCCAGGTTGTTGTAGACCACGGGATTGCGGCGATCCAGGCGAACGGACTCACTGAAGTGGCGGATGGCGTCCTTCGGCTGCCCCGTGTCCTTGTAAGCCAGGCCGATGTTCGCGTGCGCCTGCGGGTCGCTGTCGTCGACGGCCAACGCCTGCTTGATGAACGCGATGGCTTCCTTCGGCCGTGCCGCGTTGACGCAGAGCATGCCGAGAAGATTGAGCGCATGGACATTGCCGGGATCACGGCGAAGCACGTCCCGATAGCGCTTCTCCGCCCGGCCGAGATTCCCGGCCTGCTGCGCCTGGTACCCCGCCTCCAGCGCGCGGATGATCGATTCCAACATGGCGCCTATGTAACCCGGTTTCGCTGAAACGCGCTACCCGACCGGAAACACCCCCCAATAAGCGGCGACAAAAAAGCCCCGGCGAGCGGGGCTTTTCCGTTCCATCCGGCCGGCTGGCCGGCCGCGCGCGGTCAGAATTTCCAGGCCACCCGTAGGCCCATGGTGCGCGGATTCTTGAAATCCGCCACCGCCCGCCCCTGGCTGTACTGGTCGCCGCCGATCTGCACTTCCGCGTCCGTGGCGTTCTTGACGAAAGCCTGGACAGTCACCGGAGAATCGTCGCGGGTCCAGTTGGCCCGCAAGTCCACCGAGGTGTACGCATCCTGGTGCGTAAAGAAGTACTCGATGTTGGTGGTCTTGTAACTGGCCGAGTGGTACACGTAGATTCCAGGCTCGACCCGGCCCATGTTGCCGCCGAGGTCGAACGCGTAGGTCACGTCCACCGCAAGCGTGTAGCTCGGCGAGAAACGCGCGTCCTTGCCGTCGAGGACGTAGACCTGCGAGCAGGCGTGGTCGCACGGCATGGTGGTCACGATCTGCTGGTCGCCCCCGCTGCGGAACACGCGGTTCAGCACGGAACGCCCGAATTTCTCCAGCTCCGAATTGTTGAGCGCGAGACCGCCCCGGATACTCAGATCCTCGTTGGGCATCCAGTTCAACTCGACTTCCAGTCCCCTGGAGGTCATGGTTCCGCCCACATTTCCGACGGCGACGATCGTCTGACCCTGCGCCACGAACGACGACGTGGTCAGTCCGGCGTAGCTGCTCTGGTACGCCGCGAGATTCAGCACCATGACGCCGTCGAGCAGCCTGTTCTTCATCCCGATTTCGTAGGTGTCCACCTCGTTCGGATCCGTCAGTTCGGTCGACCCTCCGCCCTCGATGGACCCGGCGATGTAGCCGGTGGCGGCTGAGGCGTACAGCAGTATTTCGTTGCTGACGTCGTACTGAACCGACGCTCTCCAATCGATATTAGACGCCTTGCCCGTCTGTCGGCCTTCGGCGCTCGCGTCGGTTTCGACGAACACCGGCCAGGACGCGAACCGGCTGCCCGGGTTATCGAGATGCGCATCGGTGTAGCCGGCGCCAAAACCGTGGACGCTGGGTCCCCAGTCGACGTACTTGTTGAAGAAGTTCCGCTCGTCCGTGGATCGCCGCACACCAGCCGTGACGCGCAGACGGTCCGTCAACGAGTATTCGGCCTGACCGTAGATGGCCGTCGACTTGGTGCCGCCGTTGCCCTGGTAGAGCCAGTGGCCCCAGGTCACGTTCTGCGGTGCGGTCGCGTCCGTATAGCCCCACACGAATTCGCTGCTGGTGTCGCCGTCACCCGAGTCGTCGTAAGAGAAGTAGCCCAACGTCCACAGCAACCGCCCCTCGCCGAGGTACGTCAGGTTGATGTCCGCCTGGGTGGCATCGGAATTCACGCGCTGGCCCGCGGCGAGGCCGCATGATGGGCCGCCCCAGCACTGCGCCCAGTAGGTCCGTCCGGTGGACGCCGGCGGGGTTACCCCTGCGTTGCGCTGCGCCCAACCCGTCGGATTGGGCGAGAAGTCCGAGTCGGTGAGCCGGAATTCCTCGTAGTCGAAGCTGCCCATGTTGGCCCGAAGCGTAACGGGCCCGAGATCCCAGTTGACGAGCACGCTGAACGATGTCTCGTCGATCTTGCGCATCGGCGTGAAGTCGCTGCTGATCCGATGGATGCCCGGCGTTACGGAAGCCGCGGGATCCTCTCCGAAGGTTCCCGCCTGGTTGCGACCGCCGGTCGGTGGCCAACTGTCGTTCTCCGTGCCCGGAATCCGGCCTTGGCGGGGTTGCATGACGCCATTGATGCCATCGGTAAGACCGGTCGTCGGGTTGACCGGTATGCCGAGGATTACGCCGGCATAGTCGGCGTTGCCGTTGGAGTCGTCCTTCCAGTATGTGGACGAAAAGGTAACGTCGAATGTCGCGGTCAGATCAATGCGCAACTGCGCGCGGGCGTAGACGCTGTCGCGACCACCACCGGGAAGCCGCCGGCCGGCTTGTCTCCCCGCGGCGTAGCGATCAGCGCGTGGACCTTCAATCCCGCAGAGATGTAGGAAACAAGGCGTGCGTCGAAGGATTCGCCGCCCTTGATGTCGCGCGCGAATTCGAGGCGCATATCGAACTCCGCGGCCCGGAGCTCGTCGATGGACAACGGCGGCGGCTTGGCGACGGCACCCAAAGCGACCAGCGAGGCGAGGGCGATGGAGAACGCCTGGGGTCTGATCCGCATGATAGGAAGGTAAGTCGTCCGTTCCGCAAGCCCACCCGCAGGATTGTGCCACGCGCTGTTTGTCAGTACTCGGGGTATTCCTGGTGAAGTCTGGTCGGAATCCCGCCGTCCTGGTACACCTTGAGTTGCGGCTCGTTCAGGTTGGCCAGCAGGTGGCCGAAGTACTCCGCGAGGAACTGATCGCGCACGCCTGAAAGACGGGGTTCGTTGACCACGTTGCGCAATTCGGACGGGTCGTTATCCAGATCGTACAGTTCCAAGGGCTTTCGCGTCAGCGAATCGATGGTCATCTTGTACCGCTCGGTGCGGGCCATCGAGTACAGGTTCACCTCGCTGAAGACCACGCCCTTGCCGTGTTGGGCATCGCT
>CAZFGB010000085.1:0-8040 GCA_964518405.1 uncultured Pseudomonadales bacterium
GTATTCCTGCGGCGCCATCGCGTTCCAGGTCGTTCGCGGCTGACGCCGCATGAGCCGAATCCCGACGATGGACTTGATGCTCTTGAAACCGTACTTCCAGGGCACCACGAGGCGCAGCGGCGCGCCGTTCTGGTTCGGCAGCACCTTGCCGTACATGCCGACGGCGAAGATGGCGAGCGGATGGTTGGCCTCATCCAGGCGCAGCCCTTCGACATAGGGCCAGTCGATGCCGGAAAAGAAAGATCGCTGGCCGCGCATCTCCTCGGGACGGTGCAGGGTGGTGAACTCGACATACTTGGCGCTGGCAGTCGGCTCGAACCGGTCAAGCAGCCGTTTCACCGGAAAGCCGATCCAGGGAATGACCATGGACCAGGCCTCGACGCAGCGAAGTCGATAGATGCGCTCTTCCAGGTCGACGCCGGCGAGCAGATCCTCGATCGCGACCGTCCCCGGTTTCGCCACTTCGCCGGAGATTTCAACGCTCCAGGGATCGACGGTCATTTCCCCCGCGTACTTCGCCGGGTCACCCTTGTCCGTCCCGAACTCGTAAAAATTGTTATAGCTCGAAGCGTACTGGAACGGCGTAACCGCCTCGCTCGGGTCCTGCCCGCCGAAGACCGGGCCGGCGACGAAGCTCTTGGCCTTCAGCCAGTCCTCCGACAGCGCCAGCGCGGGAAAACCCGCCAGCGCCAGCGAGGAGGCGCCCAGCGCCATGAATTCCCGGCGAGAGCGATAGACCCGCTCGGGTGTGATCTCGGATGGTTTCGGGTCGCTCGATGACTTAATGCGAACGTGCATGGTTACCTCCGATCAAGCAGTCAACCTTCTTCTCCGGCCTTCTCTCCTTTCCCCGCCTTGCCTCTCTCGCGCAAACGCGTCCAGAGATAGCGGCCCGGGCCCGAAAGGGCATAGACAGTGAATGCCAGCAACAACAGTTTCGGCGGGTCGGCCAACACGACGGCGAAACCGAGGGTGACGCCCACCAGCGTGAAGAACCCGACGCGTCCCCTGAAGTTGATCACCTTCGGCGAGAAGTACTTGAAGTTGGACACCATCAAAAGGCCCGCCGCCGCCGTGATCACCCCCAGGCCGATCGCGGCGAGAAGGCCCGGCGCCTCGCCCGCCAGCGCTTCGCTCGACACCCAGACCGCGCCGGCCACGACCGCCGCCGCCGCCGGACTCGGCAACCCGGTGAACGTCCGATGGTCGGTTTCCTGGGTATTGAAGCGGGCCAGCCGCAGCGCCGCGCACGCCATGTACACGAAGGTGACCACCCACCCGACCTGGTCCAGACTCGACAGCGCCCAGGAGAAAGCGACCAGCGCCGGCGCCACGCCGAAGGCCACCATGTCCGAGAGGCTGTCGAACTCGGCGCCAAAATCGCTCTCGGAGCGGGTCAGGCGGGCAACCCGGCCGTCGGCGGCGTCCAACAGCATGGCGATGTACACGGCGAGGCCGGCGGCGACGAAACGCCCGTTCATGCCGGCAACGATCGCGTAAAAGCCCGAGAAAAGCGCTCCGGTGGTGATCAGGTTGGGAAGCAGCGCGACGCCGCGCCGGTATCCCGGATGCCTGCCCAGCAGGCCGTCGTCGGAGTCGGACGATGTCCTGACCGGCCGCAGTCTGGTTTTCTTCTCGTCTTCCGCCATGCCTACAGACTATTGATACGGCCCGGCAACTTCCACGCATATTGGACGCGGCGGAAACGGGCAAGCGCGCGCCTTGGAACGGCACGTAGAGTACCGATCAAGGCGCGGGCGCCGGGACGGGTGGGATGGGTGGAGCAGAGGGCGGGGTGAAACACGGCGCACGGCTTCGCCTCCGACGGGTTTCATGGCGCTAGTGTTCCGTCAAGTCTAAAGATGCGAGTGTAGCTGCGAGGGACTTTTGGTTCCTGGCGAGGCGCGACGACGCCGTGTGGCAGGCACCACACAAGGAGGAGCAACAATGTCCAGGGGGCAAAAAGACCCGCAGATACCCGCAGATTTGGGCTTGACGGAGCACTAGTTCTTGGCGCGGTCCACCAGCTTGTTGGCCTGTATCCACGGCATCATTGCGCGCAGCCGCTCGCCGACGCGCTCGATCTCGTGGTCCTGGCTCATGCGCCGCATGGCCTTGATGGTCGGCGCCCCCGCCTGGTTCTCGCTCACGAACTCGCGCGCGAAACGTCCCGACTGGATCTCCTCGAGGATGCGTTTCATCTCCCGCTTGGTGTCCTCGGTGACAATGCGGGAACCCCGGGTCAGTCCGCCGTATTCCGCAGTGTTCGATACGGTGTACCACATGTTGCCGACGCCGCCCTCGTAGAAGAAGTCGACGATCAGCTTGAGTTCGTGCAGGCACTCGAAGTAAGCCATTTCCGGCGCGTAGCCCGCTTCGACCAGGGTCTCGAACCCGGCCGTCACCAGCGCGGCGGCGCCGCCGCAGAGCACCGCCTGTTCGCCGAAGAGGTCGGTCTCGGTCTCCTCCCGAAAACTGGTCTCGATGATGGCGGCCCTGCCGGCGCCGATGGCGCAGGCATAGGACAGGGCGATTTCCTTGGCCTGCCCGCTCGGATCGCGGCCGATCGCAATCAGCGAAGGCACGCCCCCGCCTTCGGTGTAGGTGGAGCGCACCGTATGCCCCGGCCCTTTCGGCGCGATCATGACGACATCGAGGTCCTCGCGCGGTTCGATCAGGCCGAAGTGCATGTTGAAACCATGCGCGAAGGCGATGGCCGCTCCGGTCTTGATGTTCGGAGCGATCTCGTCGGCGTAGATGCGTTGCTGGTGCTCGTCCGGCGTCAGGATCATCACGAGATCGGCGTCCACCACCGCCTCCGCCGCGGGCGCCACCGCGAACCCGGCGGCCTCCGCCTTGGACCACGACCCCCCGCCCGGACGCAGGCCGACCCCGATGTTGGACACGCCGGAGTCGCGCAGGTTGTTGGCGTGCGCGTGACCTTGGGAGCCGTAGCCCACGACCGTCACCCGCATGTTCTGGATGATCGACAGGTCGGCGTCCTTGTCGTAATAGACCCGCATTTCTGTCCCCCTTCTAGCGAAGAATCTTGTCGCCCCGACCGATGCCGGAGACGCCGGACCGCACGGCTTCGATCACCGTCGACGTGCCGACGGCCCGAAGAAATGCATCGAGCTTTTCGCTCGGGCCGACGAGTTGAACGGTGTACGCGTTTTCGGTGACATCGATGATCTGCCCCCGAAATATGTCCGCCGTGCGCTTGACCTCCGCCCGCTGCAGGCCCTCGGCGCGCACCTTCGCCATCATGATCTCGCGCTCGAGGTGATCGCCCTCGGTCAGGTCAACCACCTTGAACACTTCGATCAGCTTGTTCAACTGCTTGGTGATCTGCTCGATCATATCCTCATCACCCGCGGTCGTCAGCGTCAGGCGCGATAGCGTCGCGTCCTCCGTCGGCGCGACGGTCAGGCTCTCGATATTGTAGTTGCGCTGCGCGAACAGCCCGACGATCCGCGACAGCGCGCCCGCTTCGTTCTCCAGCAGGACGGCGATGATCCGGCGGGAACTCATGCCGGCGCCGGCTGGCGCTCGAGCACCATGTCGCTCATGTCTCCGCCCTTGATCGCCATCGGATAGACGTGCTCTTCCGGATCGATGCAGGCATCGACAAACACCAGCCTGTCAGCGTACTCCGGGCTGAACGCGCGAGACATCACCTCGTCGAGTTCCGTCAGGCTGCGCGCGCGGAAACCCGCGTGGCCGAACGACGCCGCCAACTCGACAAAGTCCGGCAGCGCGTCGCTATAGGTGCTGTGCGAGAGGCGCCCGCCGTACTGCATGTCCTGCCACTGCTTGACCATCCCCAACGCCTCGTTGTTGAGGTTGATGATCTTGATCGGCAGCGCGTACTGCATGCAGGTGGAAAGTTCCTGCATGTTCATCATGAAACTGCCTTCGCCGGTGATGCACACCACGGTCGCAGCGGGGAAAGCGCACTGCACGCCCATGGCGGCCGGCAAACCGAAGCCCATGGTGCCAAGCCCGCCGGAGTTGATCCAGCGGCGCGGCTGGTCGAACTTGTAATACTGCGCGGCGAACATCTGGTGCTGGCCGACATCGCTCGTCACGTAGGCGTCACCCGATGTGGCCCGATACACGGCCTGCACGACCTGCTGCGGCAGCAGGGGCGAGTCGCCGCGGTGGCGCTGGTCGTGGTCGAGCCCGTGCTTCGCGCGCCATTGACGAATCCGCTTCCACCAGCCGGCGAGTGCCGCCTGGTCGATGGCGTCGGGGGTGCGCTCGAGCTTGGCGTCGATCACCCTGTTCATTTCACGCAACACCGCGTCCGCGGGTCCGACGATGGGTATGTCGGCGCGAATGATCTTCGAAATGGAAGCGGGGTCGATGTCCAGATGCACGATCGTGGCGTCCGGACAGAACTTCGCCGGATCGTTGGTCACGCGATCATCGAAGCGGGCGCCCACGGCAAAGATCATGTCGGCATGGTGCATGGCCATATTGGCCTCGAACGTGCCGTGCATGCCGAGCATGCCGAGGAAGCGGTCATCGGTCCCCGGAAATCCGCCAAGACCCATCAACGTGTTGGTGACCGGGTAATCGAGCTTGTCGATCAGCGCCCGGAACGTTTCGGTGGCATTGCCCTGGACCACGCCGCCGCCGGTGTAGATCACCGGGCGCCTGGCCTCGAGCAGCGCCCGCACGGCCTTGCGAACCTGCCCGGCGTGACCGCGCGCCGTCGGATTGTAGGATCGCAGCGAAACCTCGCCTGGATAGCGGTACTCGAACGTCACGTTCGGATCCGTGGAGTCCTTCGGGATGTCGATGACCACCGGACCGGGCCGTCCGGTGGAAGCGATGTAGAACGCCTTCTTCACCGCCTCCGGAATCTGCGACGCCTCGCGTATGAGAAAGCTGTGTTTCACCACCGGACGGGAGATGCCGACCATGTCGGTTTCCTGGAACGCGTCGGTGCCGATCTGGTTGTTCGGCACCTGGCCGGAGATCACGATGATCGGCGTCGAGTCCATGTGCGCCGTGGCTATTCCCGTGATGGCGTTCGTCGCTCCGGGACCGGACGTGACAAGGACGACCCCGGGCCGTCCCGTGGCCCGGGCGTATCCGTCCGCCATGTGCGTCGCCGCCTGCTCGTGGCGCACGAGGATGTGCTCCAGCTTCTGCTGCTTGAACAGGGCGTCGTAGATGTGCAGGGATGCCCCGCCCGGGTAGCCGAAAAGGTACTCAACCCCTTCGTCCTGCAAGGCGCGAACGAGCATGTCGGCACCGGACAGCATCTCCGCCATGGGGACATCCAACGAGAATGGATAAAGGCCGGTGATTCTACGGTTGACCCGTTACATGTCAAACGAAATCAAGGACCTCGCGCATCCAAGCGATCCCGTTTACGTGCCGCTCGCGTTACGCCGAACCCGTACCCAACGCGGGCTCGGACCTCGTAAATCCCTCAAATAGGCCTTCGACGCGAGCCATCCGCTCACGCAACTCGCTGACCTGGTTCCGAACCTCGCCCACATCCGCCCGCAAACCGACAATCTCTGCCCGCAAGCTGCTGACTTCAGCAGACAGTCTTCCATCGACGTCGGCGATCTCGTGCCGAACTTCCCCGATCTCGTGCCTGAGTTCCCCCATCTCATGTCTGAGTTCCCCCATCCCTTGCCTGAGTTCCCCCATCTCGCGCCGGAGCGCCCGTACGCCTGGCACTACGACCGCAGCCACGGCAATGGCGGCGACAATGATGGCGATGAGTTCCTGGCTCAGACCTTCCACGCGTTTTTCCAGAGTAGGCAACGCGACTGTAGCACAGGCGATTCGGAACAGATGTAGGTCAAATTCGGGAATTCGATGTGGAAAAATGACCCAGTTCTCCCGAGCTATCGTCCATGCAACGTCACCTCGCGCCTTCCGCTCGATGCATCTGCTCGGCGTCGGCCTTGAGCGCGCGAATGAGCTCTCGGAGATCCCCGGGGACGGGACTTTCAAACCGCATCGTCCGGCCCAGGACCGGATGCTCGAAGCCGAGATGGCGCGCATGCAACGCCTGCCTTGGAAACCCCCGGATAGTTGCGATGAGCGTCTCGCTCGGACCCTTCGGCAATCGGCCGCGCGCACCGTAGCGCCTGTCGCCCACCAGCGGGTGGCCCACGGCGCCCAGATGGACCCGCACCTGGTGCGTGCGGCCCGTTTCGAGCTTCGCGCGCACTAGCGTGTGCGCCCTGTAGCGGACGCTGACGCGCACGCGCGTAAGCGCCGGACGGCCGCCTTCGCGCGCCCGCCAACGCGTACGCTGCAGGGGGTCTCGACCGACGGCGAGATCGATGTCCCGGCCCGCGATCATGACGCCTTCCACTACGGCAATATAGAGCCTGTCGACGGCGCGACGCTGGATGGCCCGCACGAGCGCCTGCCGCACCTGCTCGGTCGCCGCCACCACCAGGAGGCCGCTGGTGTCCTTGTCCAGCCGGTGCACGATCCCGGCCCTCGGCAGTGCCGCTAGGTCCGGCCGCCGCGCCAGCAAGCCGTTCACCAGCGTGCCGTCAGCGTTTCCCGCCCCCGGATGCACCACGAGTCCGGGCGGCTTGTCGACCACGATCAGGTGCTCGTCCTCGTAGGCCACCTCGAATGGGACGGGCTGCGGCAGATCCCCGCGCGGCGGTTGCTCGAGACGGATGGAAATCCGCTCGCCCCCGAGAACCCGGTAGGCCGGCTTTCGCTTGCGTTCATCGAGCAACAGCGCGCCCGACCTGATCGCGGCGGCAATCCGGCCCCTGGACACGTCCGGCACCAACCTCGACGCCGCCACGTCCAGCCTTTCCCCGGCGCACTCCGGCGGCACGACCCCTTCAAACTCGTGATGTTCGGCCTGCATTCGTGGCTCCCGGGGCTATACCCGCCGCCGTCGGCGAAGCGGTACACTAGCCATCATGCGCATACAAACACGAATCGCGTTCCTGCTCCTCGTCCTCTGCGCCAGCGGATGCGCCTGGATGCCCTTCATCGGCCGCGACAAGGTCGAGGACGAAGCGCAAACCACCGAGGACGTACTCTACAACAGCGCTCGCGCCAGCATGCGCTCTGGCAACTACAACATGGCGGTGGAGAAGCTCGAGCGGCTGGAGGCGCGCTTTCCGTTTGGCCGCTACGCGGAGCAGGCCCAGCTCGAGCTGATATACGCGAAGCTGATGTCGCACTCCCTCGATGACGCGGAAGCCGCCGCGGATCGATTTCTCCGGCTGCATCCCCAGCACCCGCACATCGACTACATCCTGTACCTGCGCGGGCTGATTTTCGAACGGTACGACCGCAGCCTGTTCGATCGCTTCCGCCCCGACGACGCGTCCAGGCGCGATGTCACCAACGCGCGGGAGGCTTTCGCCCATTACTCGGAGTTGCTCGCAAGATACCCCGACAGCACCTACGCCAAGGACGCCCGGCAACGCATGATCCATTTGCGCAACCTGATCGCCCGGTCGGAGGTCAGCATCGCGCTCTACTACATGTCTCGCGGAGCTTATGTCGCGGCGGCGAACCGCGCGCGCAGTGTCGTCGAGAATTACTCCCAGACCCCGTCGGCCGCGGACGCGCTCGCGATCATTGTGGAGGCGAACTATCAACTTGGCCTGCCGAAGATCTCAAACGATGCGTTGCGGGTCCTGGCCATCAACTACCCCGACCATTCGACGTTCGACGTCGACGGCAACTTCGCGTTCACGCAAGCAACGAAAAAGCGCAAGCGATCAATGTTGAGCGTCATGACTTTCGGACTCCTCGGCCGGTCCAGCGCGCCGAAGCCGGTCGGCATAGAGCAGCCGGATCCCAATTAGCCCGCACCTCGGCATTGGAGCCGTTTCCCCAAGCGGGACACGACACAGGCCCACGCAATCAAGGGGCAAACGCGCACCCCATACTCCGGCGACGTCCTCTGCCGCGCCTCTCCGGGCGCATATAGCATGTGTGCCGGAAAGCGGGTGGGATGCGGGAATGTACGGGCCGGGCGTGGCGGGACTGACGCTGGTGGAATTGCTGACGACGCTCGCGGTGGCG
>CAZFGB010000086.1:0-31446 GCA_964518405.1 uncultured Pseudomonadales bacterium
GGACAGATGCTGGAAGGGGTCGAAACCGTACAGGCGCATGGCGTTCAAATGGGTGATCTTGTTGACCTCCTCGTCGGTGCAGCCCTCGAAGTCCGGATGGATGGTTTCCGGAGAACGCGGCCACGTGCCGTCGGAGTGGGGATAGTCGCACTCCCAGGTCATGCGGTCGATGCCCGTGGTGCCGCGATTCTGAATCGCCACCCGATCCTTGATGAAGCAGGTGTAGAAGTTGCGTTCGAACACCTCGCTCGGCAGCATGTCGCCGAAGTCCTGGTGGGTCCAGGCGCTGTGATGCCGGTAGGTGAAATCGGCGCGCTCCTTCCAGTGCGCGACCCAGCCGGCACCGCCCTCGGAGAGCGCAAACCTGATGTTCGGGAACTTGCGGCAGATCGGCGACCAGACAATGTCCGAAGCCGTGTTGAACAGGGTGACCGGCATATTGGTGACGAACACGTCCACCGGCGATTCCGGCGAGGGCGTCGCCAAGGTGGCATCGTTGATGTGCAGGTTGATCACGACTTGCTGTTCTTCGCACGCCTGCAGCAAGGGATCCCACCATCCGGTATTCCAGCTCGGCAGGCCCTCGCGATTGGGAACAGGCAGAAGATTGATGGCGTTGCAGCCCTTGGCCTTGATGCGGTTCACCTCTTCGACCGACGCCTCGACGTCCCACAGGGGCACGATGCCCGTCGGAATGAAACGGCCCGGGTGGGCGCCCGCCCATTCGTCGATATGCCAGTCGTTGTAGGCGCGAATCGCCGTCAGGGAAAGTTCCCTGTCGTCCGTCTTCAGGGCGAGGCCGTTGTTGACGAACTGCGGGAAGTTGAGGCTGCCCAACACGCCGTTGGCGTTCATGTCGTCCACGCGGGCATCCACGTCATAGCATCCCTTGCGCAACTGGCTGAAAGCGCAGGGCTCGACGCCGTATTCCTCCGGGCGGCGCCCGACCACCGCGTTGAGCCCCAGGTTGGGCATGCGGCGACCGTTGAACTCCCAGGCGTCGATGCCCTTGTCGTTCATCCGAACCTTCGGCATGCGGCTCTTGAGCTTGCCGTTGTAGTTGTCGAACACCGTCGGCGGCTCACAGATGTGATCGTCGGTGCTGATCAGTATCAGGTCGTTCAATTCCATGACGTATCGCCTCCAACCGCAAATCCGATCCTCGGCTTCGAGAAACGTGCGCCGCCGTTCCCGACAGCGGCGCGACGACCGGCGCCCGGCCGCCTCGAAACCATCGCCCCGCCGTACGCCGGCGACGGCGGTGGCAACGCATCCGACCAACCGGATTCGAGGCCGTTTCCGATGCCCGATTCGCTTATACTACAGTCTCTGTCAGGTTTGCAATTTCCCTGTCGGGGCTGCTCTGGCACCGCGGTCCAGAGCCGATTTCCGGCGTTGCAGCGGGTGCCTCGACCGGCGTTGCGGCCCGGCCGGGACAGGCACGGCAAGCAAGGAGCGGTGCGTACATGCCAAGCGTGGAACGGGCCCGGCCCGCCATAGACACGGGTGATCGAGCAACGCCCCATTACATCCCGGTCGGCAACGAGGAGGCGCTGTTCGCCGCCGCCTACCGACAGCAACTGCCGGTGCTTCTGAAAGGCCCCACCGGGGTCGGAAAATCCCGCTTCGTGGAACACATGGCGGAGCAGCTCGGCCGACGCCTGGTCACGGTCGCCTGCCACGAGGATCTGAGCGCCGCGGACCTGGTGGGTCGCTACGTACTCAAGGGCAACGATACGCTTTGGCAGGACGGCCCCCTGACCCAGTCGGTCAGGCAAGGCGCGATCTGCTATCTCGACGAGGTGGTCGAGGCGCGTTCCGATACCATCGTCGTGCTGCACCCGCTGGCCGACCATCGGCGCGAACTCAATATCGAGCGCCTCGGCGAGTGCCTGAAGGCGCCGCCGGAGTTCATGATCGTGCTGTCCTACAATCCCGGCTACCAGTCGCTGCTGAAAGATCTGAAGGCATCCACCCGGCAGCGCCTGGTGGCCATGGACTTCGACTTTCCCCCGGCAGACGTGGAAACGCGAATACTGCGGGAACTATACGACGTCGACGCCGATCTCGCCGACCGTTTGGTGCGGCTGGCCGCGGTGATACGGCGCCTGGAAGCGCCGGGACTGTCCGAGGTGGCATCCACCCGCACGCTGGTGGCCACCGGCAAGCTGGCGAAGGAGGGATTGTCTCCCCGGGACGCCGGAGTGGCTGCCATGGCCAGCGCCCTCAGCGACGATGCTGAGGTGATTCGAGGCCTTTCCGGCCTGATCGACGAGTATCTGGGTGACTGATCCGGCCTCGAGCGACGCGGCCGCGCCGGACTGGCGCGGAGTGTTCGCGCTGCGCCCGGCACCCGAGACCGGCGAGACTCACGCCGGACTTGCTTTCCTGGCATCCGGCATCGCCGGACGGCCCATCGAGTTGCAAACCCTGGCGCAGGCGGCGCCGAGCTACTGCGACGGTCGGCGCATCCGCCTGGACCCCCTGCTGACCCCGGCGCAACGGCCGCTCGTGACCATCGCGCATGCGGCGCTCGTCGGTGCCGGCAGTCTGGACCCCCGATGGCTGCGCGGCATCAGTCTGCGTCCGAGCGTGACCGCGCGCTATTTCGCGATGGAACTGCCCCGCGTCGTCGAAGCCTTCAAACCCCTGCTGCCGGTCGGCTATCTGGAAACCTTGCCGTTGCCGGCCAATAGCAGCGGCAGCGCCGGCGACTCGCTCGCGATCGCCACCGACCATCGCATCCGCGTACATCCGGCGGCACCGTGGCTCGGCGTCCTGCGTCCTCGCCGTCTGCTCGCCCAGGCGCGCGGCGGCGCGAGCCGCTCGTCGAGCAATCTGAAGAGTTTCCGCCCGAGCCGGATGGAGGAGCACGACGAGGAGGAGGAACTCGATACGTCCGGCGCCTCCGTCCTCAAGGCCTTCAGCACGCCGCTCGGCCGCCCGGGCCGGCTGTCCGACTTCCTGCAGCGACTGCTCGGCCTTGGCCGGGGCAGCGGCATGGAAAACGACGACGCCGAGGGCGGCGCTCACGGCGGCGGCAGCGTGGCCCAGGGAATGATCGACACCGGCATCGGCGACAACCTGCTGGCGGGCGTCGCAACGCACGGGCGGCTGCCCCTGCTGCCCGCAAGGGGGGATTGGAAGTACCCCGAATGGCACGCGGGCAGCGACCGCTATCTGCCGGACTGGGCGCGCGTCGAGGAAATCGAAGCGCCGGTGGATTCCGACTCGGCGCTCGAGTCCTGCGAGGTTTCCGCGCACTCCGTGGCGCGACAGATGTTCCGCGTCGGCGTGGAGTTCGAAAACCACCGCCGGCAACCCGTGGGCGATGACATCGATGTCGATGCCCTGATCGATCATCTGGTCGACCGCGCCGCAGGCCACTCCCGGGAAGAGCGCATCTACTGCAACTCGCAACGCACCCGGCGCGATCTGAGCACCGTCCTGCTGGTCGACATTTCGCGCTCGACCGCGGACAGACTGCCCGATGGCCGCACCATATTCGGCCAGCAGGTGCGCGCCGCGCGACTCGTGTCGAAGGCGCTCGGTCACTTCGGCGACCGAGTGGCGGTCTACGCCTTTCACTCGTGGGGTCGCGCCATTACCCGAGTACTGCGCATCAAGGGTTTCGAGGAAGCCGAGGGTGCCGTCGTGGCAGAACGGTTCGCCGCGCTCCGAGCCTCCGGGCTCACGCGGCTCGGGGCCGCCATTCGCCACGCCACCTTCCGATTGCTGGCGGAGAAGTACCACACGCACCGGCTGCTGATGGTCTTCACCGACGGCTTCGCCTACGACGACGAATACGAAGGTCGCCACGCCGAGGCCGATGTCGAGAAAGCTCTGGCCGAGGCGCGACTGCAAGGCGTGGCCTGCGTCTGCATCAGCATCGGCAGCGAACGAGACGACGCCGCGCTGGCGCGCACATTCGGCAGCGCCAGCTACCTGCGCTGCCCCCATGTGGCGAATCTGCCCGGAAGGCTTCGGCGACTGGTGCAGAAGTCCCTGCGCGCCGTCGAACTCGGCACCCGATATTCGCAACCGCGCTCTGCGGGCGGATAAGGGGGCCGCCGCGGCGCCAGCAGCCCTCCACCAAGACGCGCTGGCGGGTGACCTCGACCGACGTGACGAACAATTGTGAAACCCTCAACGGGTCATGCGGGAGAGGCGGGAGGGCGGCTGGTTCGGTGGCTGGCGCCGGCGATGGACCGCTCCCGCGAAGGCAACGGCCCTGTCCGCGCGTTATTCCGGCGCTGTCGGCACCCAGGGACCGGGCTGAGAGTCATCTGCGGACTGGTCGACCAGCCACTTGCACATGCGGCGCTCCGGCTCCATGCCGTCCACCGGCCCCGCAGTCTGGATGCGGGCCACGTACCCCAGGCTGACGATGATCTGGGCGCCGCGCAGCGCCAGTTGGTCGCGGATCGCTTCCTTGGCATCCGGCGGATAGACGCCGACCGTCTGGGTGGCGGCGTTGATCCTCCGCAGGATCTCGTCCATGGACTTGAGCGGCACGATGTTCGCGGTGCGACCGCCCAGCCTGGCCGCGAACTCCACCGGCTCTTCGGTCTGCGAGACGATCACGCCGCCGCTGGTATCGTCGTCACGGTAAACGCGATACCAGTCGTCCACCAGGAACAGGCCCTCGATCTCGTCGGAGAGCGTCCTGTCCACATACTTCGCGCGGGTGCTCAGGTGTTCGGGCAGGTCTTTCAGCGCGTCGTAGACATGGGCGCCGAACCGGTTCAGCCGCTCCAGTTCCCGCGGGTCGTCGTAGTCGCATTCCACGTACAGCAGCCGCGCATTGGCGCAGAGTTCCTGATTGAACGCGCCGATGTCGCAAGCCGCTCGCTGCGCCACGGCCCGCATGGTGACGTCGTCGACGAGCGCCTCGCGGCCGATCACCGACGCCGACTGCTTGGGATCCAGGGTAATCAGGTCCAGGCCGGGTCGGAGGTAGCCGGTGATATGCCGAATGGAATCGAAGCCGCCCCAAGCGACGATCTTCTCGATGTGCTCGGGCCGGTACAGGCGCGACTCGAACGCCTCGTCGCCGCCTTTCCAGTAGGCGCTCGCCATGTGTCGCGCCACTGGATGGTCGGCATCGAGTTCGATCATGGCGCGCAGAATGGCGCTCATGGTGAGCGGATCGTTGGATGGCACCTTGGCGATGCAGTCGGAGTGGGTGATCGCCGCCCGCATCACGGTCAGGAACGCGATGGCCGGGGAGTTGCCGGCGATCACGTGCACCGAACGGGATCCGAAGGCGCGGGCCTCCATGCGCGCGCCATCCGGCATGCGCCTCGGCACCCAGCCCTCGAGAAAGTCGATGCCGACGGTGGACTCCGCATGATGCAGGACGGCGTCGCGGCGGAAAAACTGGCCGGGGGCGCTTCGATATAGCGCTTCGAGCACGGGCGAGGAGATGCCCGATGTGTGGCAACTGAGTTCGAACGCCTGGCGCAGGTAGGCATTGCCCTCGAACTCCAGCATGCCGCCGAGTTCGTCAAGAAAGCGGGCGATCTCGTCGATGGGCAGCGCCTGATACTCGCGCATCGACGCCAGCGGGACGGACACCAGCCGCTCGAAATGGCGGCCGACATCCGGCGTCGTAAACGAAACTCCGCCCTGGCGGCCACCGAATCGCAGGCTGTAGTCGTCGATGATCTCGCCGCGTATCACCAGGGGAACCTGGTAGGTACTCATCGACTTCACTCCATCGCGCGGCGTGCCGGAGGCAACCTGTCGCTCGGCGGACGCCGGTCAAGCGCCCGGCGCGCGGAACAGACGCGGCCGTCCATCACCAACCCGCCAGGGACGCGGCCCGCCGGCGGTGCACCGACGGCTGGCCAAGGTAGTAGCGGTCGAAGACGGCTCGCTTGTACCAGATCTGGGCGTGATGTTCCCACGTAAAGCCGACCCCTCCGTGCAGTTCGACCAGATCCCGACAGGCCAGCTCGTACCAGTCGGCGAGCAGCGCCTTGGACAGCGCGGCCACGCGAGCGGACTGCGCCGGTTCCCCGTCGAAGGCGTAGGCGGCGTACCAGTACAGGCCGCGCGATGTTTCCACCCGCGTCCCCATGTCCGCTATGCGGTGCTTGATCGCCTGAAAAGCGCCTACCGGCTTGTCGAACTGCACGCGCTCGCCCACATAGTCGACGGACAGTTCAACGGCCCGCGATGCGCCGCCGAAGGCGTCCGCCGCGATCAGCACCAGACCGGCGTCGCGCATGCGCGGCGCCGCCCGCGCGCCGTCCGGCAACGGCTCGAACGGGGTCGCATCGAAATGCAGCCAGCCGATGGGGCGGGTGCGGTCGATGCCGTCCACCGGCTCGACGGTCAATCCGGGCGCTCCGGTTTCCACAAGCGCGAGGGACCCGCCCGCGAGCCCCACCAGAAAGTAGTCGGCGTCGGTCGCGATGAGCACGTTCCGCTTGGCGCCGGTCAGGCGTCCGGCGTCCGCGTCGAGGCGCCACTGCTCCGGCTGCCAGACGTCGCCCTCTTCCGCGAGCGCCACGGTGACGCTCTTCGCGCCGCTTGCGAGCCGCGGCAACAGGAATGCCCGCTGGGCCGCGCTGGCGCCGCGCGAAATCGCTTCCACGGCCATCGCATGGGCGATGAGATGTCCCGGCGCGGCGCTGTATCCGAAGGCTTCGGCCACCAGGGCGGCGTCGAGCATGCCCAGCCCCATGCCTCCGTGCGACTCCGGTATGCCGACGGCGGCATAGCCGAGCCCGGCCAACTGCCGCCAGGCGGCCGCATCGAAACTCGCCGGGGCGTCGGCGATTGCCCGCAACCGATCCAGCGGATAGAGATCCTCCAGCACGCGCAACAGCTCCCGCTGCATCGCGTACTGCTCGTCCGACAGATCGAAGTTCATGGCCGCAAGGAAGGCAGTTCAGCCGTCGCGCGGCAGTCCATAGCCACGTTCGGCAATCACGTTGCGCTGAATATTCGAGGTTCCGGCCGCAATGAGATTCGACAACAGTGTCAACGCCGTGCCGTTCCAGGTTTCGTTGCCGACGGGTCGGTCGCCGTAGCGTGGCCAGTCGGCCTCCCCGCGCGGCGGCGCCAGCAACAGGCCGTCGTCGCCGATCAGTTCGCGCGCGATGCGCGCGGCCTGCATCCCGAAGACCTCGGTGCTGTAAAGCTTGTTCATCATGGGGAAGAGGCCCGCGTCCTCGCCCTTGCGCTGGCGGGTGAACATTCGATAGCCGGAATAGAGATGCGCCAGGGCCCTGGCTTCGAGATCCGCCAGCCATTGGCGCACTTCCGGATCCTCGAGCGCCGGTCCGTCCTCCCTGGCGGTGGCGGCGGCCAGCCTCAACAGCCGGCGAAACAGGGCGATCGAGGGCGCGCCAGCGCTGCCCGCGCGCTCCGCCGCCAAGGTGGCGTTCTTCACCCCCCAGCCTTCCCCCCGCGCGCCGACGATGTGGTCTTCCGGCGTGACCGCTCCCGTCAGGAACACCTCGTTGAAATTCGCCGCGCCGGTCATCTGCCGCAGGGGCCGAACTTCCACTCCGGGTTGTTTCATGTCGATGAGCAGATAGGAGATGCCGGCGTGCCGCGGCTTGTCCGGCTCGGTCCTGACGAGCGCGAACATGTAGTCCGCGATATGCGCGAAGGAAGTCCAGATCTTCTGGCCGTCGATCACCCATTGCCCGTCCTTGAGGACCGCCTTGGTGCCGACCGCCGCCAGATCGGAGCCCGCGCCGGGTTCGCTGAAGCCTTGGCACCAGACTATGTCGCCAAGCAGCGTGGCCTCGACGAACCGGGCTTTCTGACTTTCGGTGCCGTGCGAAAGCAGCGCCGGCATCACCAGCTTGCCCAGACCTGGAGGACCCGTCGGCGCCCGCGCGCTTGCGAACTCCTCCTGGATGATGTTCGCCTGCAGGGGGTCGAAGGACCGCTCGCCACCGCCATAGCGGCGCGGCACGTTGCGCCACAGGTAGCCCGCGTCCACCGCGTCTGCAAGGAAATCCCTGAATTGCGCCTTCGAGAAGCGACCGCCGCCGCGCCCCGGCCAGCGGTCGGCGAGAAAACCCCGCACTTCGCTGCGATAACGCTCGTACTCCGCAGTGTAGGTCAGGTCCATGGTGGGGGTTGGCCTCCGTTCGGGTATCGGACGCTGGCTTGAGCAATGGGGAACGAGCGGCCTCAGTATACTAAGTTCCGGCGGGCGCTGTATCATCGGATGACCACGCGCGGGCCGGGCAGCGCATCGTTGCGCGAGGCGGCGGCAGGATGGCTCGACCGCCACTGGTAGATCGGGGAGTGACATGCGGCAGTCCGTTGAGCACATTGCCGTCCGACGAGTGCCGGACGCATTGAAGGTCAAGGCCCTTCTCATTCCCGACCGCGCGGCCCACGCAACGCCCCGGCGACAGATGACCTTCGCCCAGTGGGACCGGCGGGCGGACGAGGTGGCCGGCGGGCTCGCCGCGGCGGGTCTCGCCGCCGGGGAGCGGGTGTTCCTCGCCATCAGCATGGAGCATGCGCTGGAGATGGCCGTCGCCACCATCGCGACGATGCGCGCCGGCGGCATTGCCTGTCCGGTCAACACGCGCCTCGCGCCGGTCGAGTTCGTCGATTACTCCAGTGTTCTGGAACCCCGCTTCGCCATCACCGACGTCCCGGAGAAGACGGGGGCGCTGACGTTCGAGCGATGCTGGCCGGCGCGCGAAATGCCGTCCGATCCCGGGGCGCTGCCGGACCAGAACATGTTCGATGCGGAAGCGGACGCGGTGATCGTCGGCACCTCGGGCACCACCGGACTGCCCAAGGGCGTTGTGCTGAGCCATCCGGACCTGATGGCGCCGGTCGGCGACGGCACGCGGCATCACGAGCGGACCAACCCGGATCTGCATTCGCTGCCGTTCACCGGGTTCGGGGGTTTCACCGGACAATGCATGCGACCGATCGCGGATGGCCAGACATCGCTGAGCCTGTACCCGTTCGATACCGATCGCCTGATCGAGACGATCCACGCGCGCCGTCCGGTCTCGATCATGCTCGTTCCCACGATGCTGAGGCTCTTGCTGGACCACCCGGACGCGGCGCGCATAGACATGTCGAGCGTGCGCGTCATCCATACCGGCACGGCACCGCTGCCGCATGCTTCGGTGACGCGAAGCGCCGAGCTTTGGCCGCATGTGCGGATTCGCAACGCCTACGCGATGTCCGAGGGCGGTTTTCGCACCTTGGCGAGTACTCCGCGGCAACTGGCCAAGCCGGGCTGCGTCGGAGCAATGGCCGACAACATGGAGATCCGCGACGAGCGTGGAAATCCCGTGGCACCCGGCGTCGTCGGGGAAATCTACGGCAAGGCCCCGCGCAAGCCCCGCCGATACTGGGGGAACGAGGCGGCCAACCGCGCCACCTGGATCGACGGGTGGACGAAGTCCGGCGATCTCGGCTACGTGGACGAGGACGGAGACCTCATCCTCACGGGCCGATCGAAGGAAGTCATCATCCGCGGCGGCTTCAACATCGCGCCGCTGGAAGTCGAGGACGTCCTGCACCGGCACCCGGCAGTGAAGCTCGCCGCCGTGGCGGGCGCAAGCCACGAAGTGCTCGGCGAGGACGTCGCCGCCGCGGTCACCCTGGCGGCCGGCGCCACCGCTTCCCCCGATGAACTCGCAACCTGGTGCGGACGGCATCTGGCGGACAACAAGGTGCCCCGCACCATCGTGATCCTCGACGAGCTGCCCACCAACCAGAACGCCAAGATCGTCAAGGGCGCGCTCGCGCCGATCCTGCAGGAAGCCGCCGACAAGGCCCGGGCCGCGCGGCACCGGGATTGAGCTTCACCCGGCTTTGGCCGCAGAGGTATTCCGCCGCACCTCTCTGAAGGGAATGCCGCGGTCCGCCGCCGGTTCTCTCGGCATGCCGAGCACCCGTTCGCTGATGATGTTGCGCTGCATCTCCGCGCTCCCACCGCCCAGGCAGGACGCCTGACGGAACACGTAGCCGCCTCCGACCGCCTCCAGCTCGTCGTCCTTCCCGCTCCGCGCGATCGCCCGCGGACCGGCGATCTCGAACGCTATGTCGGCGCGGCGCGCGGCGAACAGCGCACTGCCGAGTCGGAGGATCGCGCCGGCCGTGTCCGGCAGCGCTTGGGCGGCGATGCCGCGCGTGACCCGCGCCACCGTCTGTCCCTGCACCGTCTGCAGCACATGGGCATGGGCGAGCAGGTCGCGGATATGGGGATCGCCCGCCCGCCCCAGCGAACGCGCCAGCCCTATCAGGTCGTCGATGTTCTCGCGGCGACGCCCCGCCGCGCCGCTGGCGTAGGGAGACGACCCGCCCGTGGCGCCGCGTTCGTGGAACAACAGCCGCCGGGCGACCGTCCAGCCGTCGTTCACCGCGCCGATGACGTTTTCGGGCGGAACCGGCACATCGTCGAAGAACTCCTGGCAGAACTCCACCCCGCCATCGGATTGCCGGATGCGGTTGACCTGTATTCCCGGCTGGCGAATCGGCACGATGAACATCGTCAGGCCGCGATGCTTGACGGCATCCCAATCGGTGCGGGCGAGACAGATGGCGTAATCGGAGAAGTGAGCGTAGGAACTCCAGATTTTGGAGCCGTTGAGCAGGTACCGCCCCCCTTCGAACCTGGCCGAGGTGATGGCGCCGGCCAGATCCGAGCCTCCGGAAGGTTCGGACATGAACTGCACCCAGAGCTCGTCGCCCCGGATCATGGCCGGCAGATACCGCCGCTTCTGGCTCTCGGACCCCATATCCAGAATCAGGGGTCCGACGATGGCCAGCGTGGGTATGTTGAACAGCAGCGGCAGTTCGTAGGGCCGCGACTCGCTCGTGAAGGCGAGCTGGTGCTCCGGCGTGAGCCCCTGCCCGCCGTACTCCGGGGGGTAGCACAATCCCGCGAAGCCGCCCTCGTACAATCGCCGCTGCAGTTCCCTCGCCCGCTGCGCATCGTCGGGGCCGATGTTCATCGCATTCCAGGGCGTGGCGGCGTCGGCGCGCCTCGGCATGTTGGCGGCCAGCCAGTCGCGGGCTCGAAGGCGGAAATCGTCTACGCTTTCCATCCGTACTTCGCTCTCCTCTTCAAGCGTTCGAACTCATCGGGACACTGCCCACCGGACGCACCCCGACTCAGAAGCCCGACAGATCGGCGATGGCCGCCCGATGCTCCCTCGGTTCCCCGTACAGCATCCGGTTGGTCGCCACACGGCGCAGGTACAAATGAATGTCGTGTTCCCAGGTGACCCCGAGACCGCCGTGCATCTGTATGCAGTCCTGAACGATTTCCGGAGCGTGGTCGCCGACATACGCCTTGGCGACCCGCGCCAGGCGGGGCGCGTCCGCGGCGGAGGCGGCAATGGCGCGCAAGGCGGCGGAGGCGGTCGCGTGGCAAGCCTCAAGCCAGCATTTCATGTCCGCGAAACGATGCTTGAGCGCCTGATAGGAAGCCAGCGGGCGCCCAAAGGAGAACCGGTCGAATGCCCACTCCAGGGTGAACTCCAGCACCCGATCGGCGGCACCGGCGCTCTCGGCGGCGTACAGCGCGAAGGCGAGCTGCAGCTGCCGCTCCACGTCATCGCCGGCGCCCGCCGTCGAACCGATCAGAGCGGCGGCATCCAACCGCACATCGGCGAACCGGACCCGGGCCTGACGGCGGACCAGGTCCAGCCCCCGCAACGGTTCCAGAATGACGCCGGGAGTATCGGTCGGCACCAGGAACTGCCCGAGGTCCTGGCCGACCCGCACGGTGACAAGCAGCCAGGCCGCCTGCGCGGCGGCTTCAACGGGCGTCTTGACGCCGTTTAGAACGAATCCGCCGCCGGCGGCCCGTTCGGCGGTCATGGCGATGGCGTCGGCACGGAATCCGCGCCCCTCTTCCGCGTAGCACCACGCCGCGGTCGTTTCCCCCGCCACGAGAGCGGAAAGAGCCTCTGCGCGGCGCTCGCCGCCGACCGATTTCGACAGCGTGGATGCCACCACGCTCGTGGGGACCAGGGGCCCCGGCGACACCCAGCGACCCATCTCTTCCGCCACGAGGCCGAGGTAGCGCACACCTTCGCCCCCGAGTCCCAGGCCGCCGGCCTCCTCATCGACCATCATGCCGACCCAGCCAAGGTCCGCTGCCCGCCGCCACCAGTCCGCCTCGAAGCCCGATGCGGTATCAGCGAGACTGCGCACCTTCTCTAGGTCGCAACTTTCCTCGAGGAACCGCCGGTTGGTGTCGGCGAACAGCCGCTGTTCCTCGCTCAGGCCGAAATCCACCCGTGTTCCCCGCCATGCCCTCGCGGCAAGCCGACCCGGCCGATTCCGCGTCGTCCTGCCGACCACCCTCGGAAACTAACAGGAATGCCGAATGCCGTCCAAGCCGAAACAACAGGAGCGCGGTTCGAAAGAGTCGACGACAACGAACTTCCCGCCTCCGGCTTCTTGTCTCCGAAACGGCCCGCGGTTCGGCGGAAGTCCGGCTTCGGTCAGCACACCGGAAAGTTGAGGGTCTGCTGGTAGCTGAACTCCTTCAGGCCTTCGAGGCCCCACTCCCGACCGAAACCCGAGCGCTTGATGCCGCCGAAAGGCGCGTGTACATCTGGCGCGATCACGGCGGCGTTGACCGACACCCAGCCGGTATCCATGAGGCTCGCGAGCCGGTACGCCTTGCCGCGGTCGGCGGAGAAGACCGCGCCGCTCAGCCCGTAGCGGGAGTTGTTGGCGATGGCGATGGCCTCTTCGTCCCGATCAAAACCCAGCACGGCGATCACCGGGCCGAAGATCTCCTGCTGACACACCTCGCTGTCGGGCGAAAGTCCCGTGATCAGGGTGGGTTCGTAGAAGTATCCTCGATCGAGGTGTACCGGCCGCCGGCCGCCGCACTCGACCCTGCCGCCCTCGTCCCGCGCCATGGCGACGAAACGTTCGGTCCGCTCAAGCCCAGCGCGTGAAACAAGCGGCCCCATCGTATTGAACCGGTTGGCCGGGTCGCCGACCGGCATGGCCCAGAATATCCGCTGCACGCGCTCGATATAGTCGCCGAGAACGGAGTTGTGCACGATGTGGCGGGTACAGAGTCCGCACCCCTGCCCCGACATGACGGTGCTGTTCGCCGCGCCGAACATCGCCGCCGCGGAGAGGTCCGCGTCCGCCAGCACCACCGAGGCGGACTTGCCGCCGAGTTCGAGCAGCGTGCGTTTGAGCCCCGGCGCCGCGTTGCCCATGATCGCGGAGCCGACGGCATCGGAACCCGTGAAACTGACGACGTCCACCTCCGCATGGGTTGTGAGCCGCTCGCCGATGGCGGCGTCACCCAGGATGATGTTCAGTACGCCCGCCGGCAGCTCGGCGCGTTGCGCATGATCGCCGAGCGGCATGACCTCCAGGGGCGTCGCCTCCGAAGCCTTGAGCACCACCGTATTGCCCATCAGCAGGGCGGGCACCAGCTTCACCAGGCTCAGCATGAAGTTCGCGTTGAAGGGCGTGATCGCCGCGACCACGCCGAAGGGCTTGCGGAGCACGCTCGATGCGGAGGCTAGCCGGGTCGCGCCCGCGTTCAGCGGATTCGGCGCGATGGCCACCGGAGTTCCCTCGTCCAGATCCCGCCGCGCGAGCGCGACCTGTTGACGGGCGATGGCGACGGCCATGTCGAAGTGCACCTGCACCGTGACCGCGAACGAGTGGCCCGCCTCCGCCACAATGCAAGCCACGATGTCGGCCTTGTCCGCCTCGACCGAGTCGAGGAAGCGGTCGAGCAGATCGCATCGTTCCCGGCGCTCGAGATGGCGCCAGCCGTCGGTCCCGAAGGCGCGCCGCGCGGCATGGATAGCCAGGTCGCAGTCCGCCGCATCGGCCAAGGCCACCTCGCCGATGACCTCCTCCCTCGCAGGGTTGACCACGGCCCTGCGCGCCGCTCCGGACGCGGGGCGCCACTGACCGTCGATGTAGAACTTGTCGTAGACCATGCCGATTCGGACGCAGCTCCGTGTTTGACGCCGGTTCTACGCTAATCGCCGCAAGATCGAACCCGGACGCCCGTTCAAACCAGGCCGGCGGCCGCGGCCGACAGTATGGCCGCCTGCGAACCGCCGTCGTTGTAGAGGCTCAATCCCACCAGGGCGCTGGCCCGCGGGTGATTGAGAAACACCATGGCGAACGCCTGTTCGGCCGCGGTGGTTTCCCGTCCGAGCGGTTGGGGCAGGAGATCGAGCTGCTCCCCCGCCGCCTCGCGGAAAGCCGGCAGCATCGGCGTTTCGGTGACGCCGGGACACAGCAGGTTCATCCTTGTCCCGCGCTGAATGTAGCGGGTGGAGTTGACGGTCGCCCAAGCGGCCATGGCGCTCTTGGCCGCCACATAGGAATCGCCGAGACTGTCGAGATTCGTCTCGACCCAGGCGCGTCCCTCTTCCATGGAAGCGCTGTTGATCAACGCCGAGAGCCGCTCGGCGTCCTGCACCCAGCCCAGCGTCAGGGAGGTGATGACGGCGACCGCGCTCGGTTCGCCCAGCTTGGGCAGCATGGATTCGATCAGGTGGCGATTGCCCAGGAAGTTAACCTGCACCACATCGGGCGCAGGGAAGGTTTGCGGCAGGCCGGCGCAGCAGAACAGCGCGTAGACGGACCCGTCCTCCAGGCCGTTTACGAAGGCGTCGATGCTGTCCCGCTCCAGAAGGTTCATGCGATGGGGAGAAACCGCCGCGTTGGGGATGTCCTGGATGTCGGCCCCGATCACTTCCGCGCCGAGTTCGACGAGGATTTCGCATACCGCGGCGCCCATTCCCGACGCCGCGCCGGTGACCACAACGCGACGTGATTCATAGTCGTTGCCGAACATGGTCAGGACTCCCATGAAAGCGGGAGCGCATTGAGCCCCCAGATGCCGATGTGAAACTCCAGTTCGTCGGGGCGCGACACCGAGAACCGGGGTATCGCCTCAAGCCACTCCTCGATCAGGATGCCCATCTCGAGGCGGGCCAGGTGCATGCCCACGCACATGTGCGGACCCCACCCGAATCCCAGGTGGCGGTTCGGCTTGCGCGTCAGGTCCGCTTCGGTCGGATTGTCGATAGCGGCGGGGTCGAGGCTGCCCGCCGCCATGAACATTTCGATGCTGTCGCCCTTGCGGAACGACACGCCATGGAAGTCCATGTCGCGCGTAACGAACCGCCGGGTCGTCAGCACGGAGTGCAACCGCATGATCTCTTCGAGCGCGGTCTGAATCCGGTCGGGATGCTCGCGCAACTCGCGCTGAACCTCGGGACGCTCGCCGATGTAGCGAAACACCCAGGTCAATTGGTTCATGACGGTATCCAATCCCCCGACAAAGAGGTTGAAGCCGAGACCGAGGCGCAGTTCTTCCGACACGTCGGCATTGACCAGGAGCGTCAGAAAATCGTCTCGGGGTTCCGCCCGGCGCTCGTCCAAACCTCGTCGCACACGCGCCACGATCTTGCGGACCGCGTCTCGCATCTTGTCGATGTTGTTCGGGTCGGGCTGCAGCAGCGCCGCCTCCCAGGCCAGGAACTCATCGGCCTCTTCCAGCGGCAGCCCCATCAGCAACAGGAAAATCTGCGTGGGATAGATGGAGGCCACGTCCTTGACGAAGTCGCAGCTGCCCTGGTCGACGCAGCGACGCACCAGTTCCCGCGCCAGATCGCGCATGCCGTCGGAAAGCTTGGCGACGTTGGGGGGCAGCAGGCGTTCACGAATGATGCCTCGCACTTCGGCGTGCAGGGGCGGATCCGTGTCGATGGGAATCATGAGTTCGAAACCCATCTGAATCAACTCGTTGAAGCCGGAGATACCGACGCTGGAAAAATCCTGCGGCGTACGCATGATCTCCCGGATCAGGTCCGCGCTGGTCACCTGCCACGCGCCGCGCGTGAAGGTCCGGTCCATCTGCGGCGTCGTGTTGTAGAAGATCGGCGGCTTGGTTTCGTGCAGCCGACCGATTTCGGCGAAGATATCGGCCTTCGGGCTCATGGCGAACACGTTGAAGGAATCGACGAGTTCCTGCGGAACGTGGTCGGGGACGGTAACGCCTTGCATGAGCTACTCCGCTATGGGACAGGGTCGGGCGGCGCGCCGCCGAGAGTTTCGAGGACCGCAGGGTCCGGGCCGCAGCATCGCCGGTTGATCTTCTTCGCGCCCAACGCCGCAATCGCAGTCAACACCGCGACAAAGTAACCACATCGCCAATGCGCCGTCAATCTCCGGGAAGGGATCGCCCTCACAGCGAGCCGGTGTCGTGGACCACGCGACCCCCGACCACGGTGCGCAAGACCCGCAGCTCGTCGATGGACGCCGCATCGATCTCGAGATAGTCCCCGTCGAGCACGACGAAATCGGCCAGGAATCCGGGACGGATCTGGCCAAGGGAGTTTTCCCTGAACAGCATTCTCGCATTGCCGCGGGTGTGCGCGATCAGCGCTTCTTCCCGGGTGAGCAACTGATCCTCCTCCAACACCCGGTCGCCGTTGAGCGCCCGGCCCGTCACCGCCCATTCCAGGGTGACCAGGGGATCGACCTGCGACGCCTTGGAGCCGTCCGTGCCGAGGCCCCAGCTGACGCCGCTGTCCTGCACCAGGCGCAGCGGCGGCACCCGGGTCGCCATCGCCCCGTACTGATCGATCAGGGCGTCGCGCCGCCGCAGCACCGACATGCTGCGCAGCTGCAGGGAAATGCCCAGTTCGCGAATGCGCGCGAGCTGCCCGGAGGTGACCAGTTCCGCGTGCGTGAAGCAGATCTGGCCGGGGAACAGGGTGTAGCGCCGGGAAAGCTCCTCCAAGAGTTCCAGATGGAGGTCGATCGTCTCCGAGCGCACGACGTGAATCTGCGCCGCCAGGCCGCGCCGCAACAGGCTCTCGAGCAACAGGCGCACCGGTTCTACGTGCTCGTCGGGAATGGGCCCGCGGGCCTCCATGCTGTCGATCATCTGCAACGGCACATAGAATGCTTCGCCGATCGCCAAGGTGTCGTAGTAGTGGTCGCCCATCAGCATGGGGGGCAACTCGGCAAACTGGCGCGCGGCGCGCTCGGCGTGCTCGGGGGTCGCCAGCATGTATTGGCGGGTGCGGAACACGCGGATGGTCAATTCGTCGGCGGCGTGCAGGGTCTCCACCGAACGGTAGGCCTGTTCCGTGATCAGGCCCCCGGCCGGGTCGTATGTCGCGGTCAGGCCCAGCGAGTTGTAGTAGGCCTGCGCCGCCCGCACGCCCTCGAGCAGTTCCGCTTCGCTCAGCGACGGAAGGGCGCCGGTGACGGGAATGACCATGCGCATGGCGCCCGCGAGATAGCCGGTCGCGATGCCCCGCTGGTCGCGCTCCACCAGGGGCGCAAGCGTCCGCCCGATACCGTCGGCGCCGGACCCGGGCCGTCCGTTCGTACGCGTCAACGCCTCCAGGTCGAGTTCCCCCGCCGTTTCTTCTTCGGCGGCGACGCCGGGGGCATTCGGATCGATGCCGAAGTGTTCGAGGAAGGCGGAATTGACGAAGGCGTGGTCGTACTGCACCTGCAGAAAGGCCGGACGACCGCCGGCGACCGCGTCCAGCTCCGCCAGGGTGAAGCGCGCGTCGGCATCGGCGAACTGTTCCTCGTTCCAACCGCCGAGGGCAATCAGCCACTGATCGTCGGTCAGTCCGGCGGCGAAGTCGCGCAACCGCCCGAGGGCTTCCGCCTTGGTGGTCACGCCCTCGAGGCGCACCAGATGCCGCCAATGCTGCGCTCCGCGCACGAAATGGTTGTGGTTGTCGATGAGGCCGGGCACGACGGTGCGACCCTTGAGGTCGACTACCTGGGTGGTCGCCTCGGCCCGCGCCAACATGGCTTCGGCGGTGCCGGTCGCAACGAAGCGATCAGCCTCGACGGCGAACCCTTCGACGATCGAAAACCGATCGTCGACAGTGACCACCTTGCCGTTCACATAGACGGCGTCCGGCGCCCCCGCAACCGACGCGGCGCCGAGGGCGACCGCGCCAACCAGCGAGCCCAACCGCACTCTTGGGGCATTCATACGCATACTCCCGATCAACCAACCCGCCCGGCGCCGAAACAACGCGCGAACCAAGCGTCCCGTCTGGCGAAGTTCCGCACAGGGGTTGGCCCAAGTCAACCGAAGATTAAGAAAGGCGAGGCTGGCGAGGCTCAGCTGCCGTCCAGCCCGATCCGCGACAGTTCCCGATTCACGAGATCGATCGATTCGAGCTTGGCGTCCGTCCCCCGCCCCATGACCTGCAGCTGCAATATGTCGATGCCGCTGGCGGCGTATTCGCGCAGCCGCTCGCGCACCATGTCCGGGGTGCCGATGACGCTGGCCTGCAGCGCCATCTCGTCGGGAACGCGGGCGATGGCCTCCTCGCGCCGGCCCCGCACCCAAAGCGCCTGCACCTCCGCGGCGACATCCTCGAAGCCGATGCGCCGGTAGGCCCGGTTGTAGAAGTTGGTCGTGGCCGAGCCCATGCCCCCCAACTGAAACGCCAGCGCGGGCTTGCGCCTCGCGAGCATCCGCTCCACGTCGTCGCCGATGCCGACCACCGCGCCGACAGCCAGTTCGATGTCGTCGAAATTGCGCCCGGCCCGCCTGGCGCCGCGCCGGATGGGATCGAGATAGACGTCCGCCGTGGCCGGCGTAAACGACGTGCCGATCCATCCGTCAGCCGCCTCGCCCGTGAATTCCAGCGACTTCGGCCCAAGGGCGGCGATGAAAATGGGAATGGCGGGATTGGGCTCGTGCGCAAGCCGCAGCGCCTTGCCTTCGCCGTCCGGCAGCGGCAGCCGGTAGTGACGTCCCTCGTAGCGAAGCCTTTCCCCAGCGAAAGCGAGCTTCAGGATGTCCACCACTTCCCGCATGCGGCCGAGCGGCCGCGCAAAGCGCGCGCCGTGCAGCCCTTCCACGACCTGCGGGCCGCTCACTCCCAGTCCCAGCATGAAGCGGTCCTGGCTGATCGCCGCCATGTTCATGGCGGCCATGGCGAGGTTCGCGGGCGCCCGGGCGCTCACCTGGGCGATACCGGTGGCGAGGCGCACGGTTTTCGTCCGCGCCGCCAGATAGGCGAGCGGCGTAAACGCATCCGCCCCCCAGGCTTCCGCGGACCAGACCACATCGACGCCCAGTCTCTCGCACTCCACCACGTAGTCGGCGACGCGCCCGAAATGCCCGCCACGCTGCGTGTCGACGCCGCCGACGGCAATGGCTGTTTTCATCACTGATGTCCCGCCTCTCGCGAAGCTCCGCGTGCGACTCGTCGGTCCGGGGCGGCGCCTCGCGCGGCTCCGGCTAACTCAACGCGTATCGCCTCATGCCGAGCCAACCCATGAAATAGCACAGGGCCGGCACTCCGGCAACCGCCAATCGAAGGTTGTCGAGACTCGCTTCGTCATTGACGACAGCCGGATCGGGATCGAATCCCGCCAGGTGGAGCACGGCGTACATCAAGGCGACGCCAAGCGCGCCGCATACCTTGCTCGTGGATTGCAGTATGGCGATGTGGGTTCCGGTCCGGTTCGTGATGCGGCCTCGAATCGTCATGTCCTTCAGTTCCGCCATCATTGCCTGGGGAAGGAAGGCGGCGACGCCGTGGTTGGATCCGAGGATGATGAAGCAGACGACGCTGGCGAGGAGGTTTTCGGCGGGGATGAAGACGAAGATCGGCAACAGGGGGATCTGAATCAGGAGCGCGAAGCGGAAGGTTCTCTTGTTGCCGAATCTGCGCGCGAGGTAACGCCAGCCGGGCAGGAACAGCAGGCCGGAGAAGAGGAACGGGAACAGCGCGAGCGTTGCCCAGTTCCCGAGCCGCAGAACCTGTTCGACGTAGAAGAGCAGGACGCCGGTGACGGAGGCAATGCCGAGGAGCATTCCCATGTTGCCGTAGACCAGCGCGCGCAGGGACCGGTTGCCCCCGAAAATTGAGAACACGTCGCGCCAACGGTGTGATCCGGATTCGTCCCGGGGCCTGCGCTGTTCTCCCGTCGAGAGGAATACGGCGCACAGGAGCAGCGGCAGCATCACCAGGGTGAACAGCCCGATCCAGCGTATCCGGGCGCCCTCCTCGAGCCCGGGAACCTGGTCGGCGATGACCGGAATGAAGACGACCAGCACGCTTCCCAGCAGCGCTGCCGCCTGGCGATAGGCGGCGATGCGCGCCCGCTCGTTCCGTTCGGAGGAGAGCTCTATGCCCCACGAGATGTGGGTGATCTGCAGGAGAGTCCAGCCGATGTAGAGAAACATCATCCAGAACGCGAAGTAGATCCAGTCCATGTCCGGCGGCGGCAGGAAGATCCGGTAGATTCCGAGCAGCATGATGGGCATGGACACCAGCAGCCAGAACCTGCGGCGCCAGCCCGGCGGCCCGTAGCGGTCGGTGAGAGCGCCGATTATCGGATCGGTCACCACGTCGCCGATCTTGGTAAGGCCGAACACGGTCCCGACCACCACGAGACCAAGCCCCAGTTCGCCCGCATAGAACGCGGGGATGTAGAGAACCAGCGGCAGAAGAAAGGTGGCCATGGGAATTTCCAGCGACACGAATGTCGTGAGTCGCGGGACTGACAGGGGCTGGTCGGCGTGTGACATTTGCGTTGCCTCGGTCTTGCGGCTATGCCCACACCGGCGACTTGCCAAGGGTGCATGCGTAGGCCACCGGCGAAGCCGGTTGCTCCAGCGCATTGTACCTTCATTGCCGAAAGCGCAACCGCAGGTACTGTTTGCTTTGCTAAGATAGCGTGCGTGGACAAAACACCAGCCAAGGAGCGCTCATGTCGCTGACGAGCTTCGTTCCCACGCCTGATTTCGAGGAATACAGGAAACTGTTCGCCGAACACTTCGTGCTCGAGCGCGACGAAGGGGGCGTGGTCGTGGCGCGCGCCCATACCAGAGGCGGTCCGGTGCAGATGGGCATCGAGCTGCACCGGGCATTCGGTCAACTGTTCCGAACCCTGGGCTCCGACCCGAAAAACGAGGTCATGATCCTCACCGGCACCGGCCCGACCTTCATGATGAACGCGGATCACGAGAGCTTCCGCATCGAGCGGGAGCGGCCCGGCTACTGGAGCTACGAGCACGCCTTCAAGGACGGTCGCGTCAATCTCATCTCACTGATCCAGGATTTGGAGATACCGACCATCGGCGCCATCAACGGACCGACCGTGCATTCGGAACTGCTGCTGATGTGCGACATCACCATCTGCACGGAGGACACCGTGCTGGTCGACCCGCATTTCGTCATGGGCGCGGTGCCCGGCGACGGGATACACAGTTGCTTCATCGAACTGCTCGGCGTCAAGCGCGCCGCCCACGCGCTGCTCATGGGCGAAAGGATCGACGCGCAGCGGGCGTTGGAGTGGGGCATGGTCAACGAGGTGGTGCCGAGGGATGCGCTGATGAGCCGCGCCCGGGAAATCACCGACCACATCTTGAAACAGCCCAGGGTCGTGCGGCGCCTGACCACCCAAGTGCTGCGCCGGCCCTGGAAACAGCGCATCGTCGACGACCTCGATGGTGCCTTCGCCATGGAGATGCACGCCCATCTCGCTCACGGGACGGCAATACACGACGATGAAGAGGCCGCCGGCAAGGTGCTCGACGATATTGCGGAGGGCGACCGCAAGGCGGGGATACGCGATTGATCGCGCGCCTCCGCAAACCGGAACCTCGGCGCGGACGGCGCATTCGCTCCGCCGCACGGCGGGCACGTTCTCATTGAGATTCGGTTGCGGGTAAAGGAAACTTGGAACGCCCTCCAAGGCGGGGGCGGTCACTGGAGCTAAGGAGGCGAAATGTCGGAACAGCAGAACCTGCGGGTTGGATTCATTGGCCTCGGGAAGATGGGCGGGGGGATGTGCGCCAATGTGCAGAAGGCCGGCTTCCCCCTGACCGTGTACAACCGCACGGCCGCCAAGACCAAGCGCTTCGCCGACGCCGGCGCGGTCGTCGGCGCCTCTCCGAAGGAGGTTGCGGCGCGGTCGGACGTGGTTCTGTCGAGCTTGATGGACGACAGTTCCGTGATGCAGAACGTGGATGGCGAGAACGGCATTCTGGCGGGTCTGGCGGAAGGCGGCGTACACGTCGGCACAACCACCATTTCGCCAAGCGCGTCCGCGCAAATCGAGGCGCTGCACCAAGAGGCTGGCGTCCACTACGTGGCGGCGCCGGTCGGCGGGCGGCCCGATGCCGCGGAAGCGGGCGAATTGATTTCCTTTGTGGCCGGAGCGCCCGCCGGCGTGGAGAAGGCCACCCCGGCCATCGACAGCTACAGCGAACGGCTCGTGCCTCTCGGCGAGAACGCGTCGGTGGCGAACGTGATGAAGGTGGTGACCAACTACATGGGCATGGTGCAACTCGGCATGATGAGCGAGATGTTCGCCTTTGCCGAAAAGTCTGGTTTGAACACCATGTTCGTCGAGATGATGCTGTCCATGCTGTACGGCGCGGAGCCCATGAAGGAATACGCCGGCAGGATCAAGAACCGGGATTTCGAGGAGTCCGGTTTCGACATGACCGGCGGATTCAAGGATGCCCTCATCTTCGAGAAGGCATTCGACGACGCGGGCGTGCGTCCGGGCACCATGCTGGCCGCCAAGGACCAGATGCGCCTGGGTATCGCCAACGGTCTGGGCGACCGCGACTGGGCGGCGATGTACGAAGCGGTCCGGCTCGCTTCCGGGCTCGACAGCCTGGCGGCGAAGTAGGGTGAGATGCGCAGGTCGCGCAGGAACGCGAGTTGGGCGGTGCGCGGCACCCTGAATCAGGCCCCGATGCCGTAAAGCGCGGCATCGCTGCGTCCGGCCACCGACTCAGTCCCGCCGTCCGGCATCGGCGACGGCGACGCTGATCGCCGCTTCGAGACCGTTGTCGGCCGGGTTGCCGCCGAAAAACTGCGGGACAGCCACAATCCGACACGCCAGCGGCACCTCATGGGGAAAGTCGTCGACGCAGGTGCCGGGCCGGTGGTGCGGCGGCAGGTGGGAGACCCGATAACGGCCGTCCCGGTCGCGCCGGTCCTTGTCGTAAAAACCCGATACGTAGCCGGCCAGGTCGAACGCGCCGAGTTTGCGCCTGGCGTAGTCGGCGCCGCCGGCGCTCCACGCCACGATGGTTCGGCCATCGCCCCGCAGCACGTCGAACAACTCGACAACCCGCGGCCGCAGCACATCGCTGCGGATGGAACCGATCAGCGTTCCGTCGACATCGAACAGCCAGACATCGCGCAAGGTGCTATCCGGTGCCGACCCGCGACAGGTTCGATCAGCGCCCGCGCCTCTGTGCGAGAATCTCGTTGTGCCGCGCGAACATCCCCGACGCCTCGCGCTGCAGATCCAGCGGGACCGGCGGCAGCGGCGGCAAGCCCGCCTCCCTGGAAGGGAGCGAGACCAGCGCCGAACCGTAGGCTGTCTCCACATCGCGCTGGTTCACCATGTGCAGTTCGAGTTCCGCGAGAAAACGGCCCGCCTCCTCGCGCTTGCCGACGACCTTGCCGCTCAGGAACTGGACATCGCCCATGTAGTTGAACTTGCGGATGGAATCCTCCAGCCGCTCGATGAACGCGTCGTCCCCCGCCCAGTCCGAGACGAAATGCCACAGCCACGACTGGCGCAGCACGCCGTAGTCGTAGGCCATCGGGTTGCCGATCGCCTTGGCCCATTCGGAATCCCAATGCAGGCGTTGGGCCACGTCCCAGACGCCGTGCTCGTTCTTGATGTAGAAGGGCTTGATGCGCTTGCGGTTCTTGTAGCCGAGACGCGAGCTTCTCAGACCATAGGGGGAGAACCCGTAACCGCCGGCGTGAAAGGCGATCACCTCCGTCACCGTCAGCGGCCCCTTCACCATCGGCCGCAGTTCGTCGCCGACCTTCACATCCTCCCAGTAACGCGGGTCCGCGCCCCGCGGCCCTTCGGCCTCGTAGATCGCATCTATCTTCTCGTAGTCCTCGTCCGTGTATTGCGCGGGCTCGATATCGGCGTACTTGCCCCGCTGCCGGGACTTCCTGCGTTCCGTGTTGACCCGCAACATGCGATAGATGCCAACGACCTCGCCCCGCTGGTTGAGATTGACGAAACGGCTCACGAGAATCACCGACCTGCCGGCGAATTCCGATTTCTTCTCCTCGACCGACTCTTCGCCGCGATAGGTATAGATGCGGTCTCCGGGATAGACGGGTCGGTACCAGTCCCAACTGCCGCCGGAGACGAAGACATGCACGCCCCGGAACAGCCCCCTGGTCGCCGCCTTAATGTCCTCCGGCATGGGATCGCCGAAAAAGTCGGACTTCACGTGGCCCACCATGGGACCGTGGCCGATCTGAGACCCCCAGCGGGTGGCGGGGCCGTAGCCCGGGTCGGTGTACAGGGGATTGTCGTCGCCGACGCCGCGGGCCCAGTTGCGGATCGCATCCGCCGTGGCTTGGGTGAACAGTTCCCGGCTCCGCCCCAGTGCGACGTTGACCCCGATCAGCAGGCGCGCGCGATCGATGTCCTCGTCCCTGAGTTCCCACTTCAGGGCCTGTTTGAACTCCTTTTCGAGCTTCTCATCGACCTTGAACGCTTCCTTTACCTCTCCTTCCGCCTGTCCTTCGGCCACGCTGTGCCTCCCTGAAGCTGACCAAGCCAACGCATGTCGCCCGCGCGACATTCTCCAGACGCGATAGAGGTTACTATAGGCGGGGCGCGTTTACGAAGTTCATGCACACACCGACCAGCCCGCCGATGCCGATGCCGACTCCGCTCACCGAGTTCTTCTGGGAAGCGGCTCGGCGGCGGCGGCTGATGATCCTGCGCTGCCGATGCTGCGAGCGCTACATCCACTATCCGCGGCCCATATGCCCCGGGTGCCTGTCGGACGACCTGGCGCCCGCGCCGGTTTCGGGCCGCGCGGCGCTCTACAGCTACACCATCACCATGCAGGCCTGGCACCCGTTCTGGACCGACAGGTTGCCCTACGTGCTCGCCACCGTGGAACTCATCGAACAGGAAGGTCTGAGAATGCTGAGCAACGTCATCGACTGCGACCATGACAGGCTGCGCATCGGCATGCCGCTAGAGGTTACCTTCCGGGACGTGGCGCCGGGCCTGACGCTGCCGCTGTTCAGTCCGGCCAGCGGATGACCGGGCCATGCGGCGAAGCCGAGCGCGACGGCGGACAGGCGCGGCGCCTGCGGACTTCGGTCCGCGCGCGGAGAGTCTGCGGTGCCGTCCCCGCGCGCGCTCGGACATCTCCGTCGCGCCGGGACGACGACCGTTGACGACCTGCGGCCACGCGCGCGGAGGCCAGTAGCCGGTGCAAAACCAAGCCCGGGTTGCCGCGGTCGGCGTCGGTTATTCCAGAACCGGGCGGGACACGGGCCTGACCTCCCGGCAACTCGCGATCCAGGCCGCCCGGGCGGCGCTGGCCGATGCCGGAATGACGCCGAACGACATCGATGGCGTTGCGGTGCTCTGGGGCGTGGCGGGCCCGGCACCGCCCGGCGTGGACAGCGTGGATGCCCTGGACATCGCCGCGATGATCGGCTGCGCGCCCGTGGATTGGTTTTCCAACGGCGCGGGGCCCGCCTATATCGGCCCGGCGCTGCAGGCCATCGCCGCCATCCGGGCGGGATTCTGCCGAACCTGCATTACGCTGCGGGTGATCAACCAGCGCATGCGGAGCTCCGAACTGAAGGCCGGCGCCGACACCACGCCAGCGGCCGGCGACAGCCAGTTCACCATGCCGTTCGGCCAATTGCTGCCGCTGCAGGCCATTGCGGCCATGCCGATGCAGCGCCATATGGCGATCTACGGCACCACCGAGGAACAGTTCGCGCAGCACGCCGTCAATCAACGCCATCACGCCACGCTGAACGAAGACGCCATCTTCCGCGACCCGCTCACGGTGGAGGAGTTTCTCGCCCGACCATACATCAGCACGCCGCTCAGGGTTCTCGACTGCGACTATCCGGTGGACTCGGGCTCGGCGATCATCTACACCACGGAGGCGCGGGCGAGGGACTGCAGGCGCAAGCCGGTATTCGTGGAGTCCGCCGCCTCGGTCGGCACCGGATACCTGGCTTTCGAACTCGAAGACATGCTGAAGAGTTCCCCTTTCCACGTCGGCGAACGCCTGTGGGAGCGCACCGACCTCAAGCCGGCGGATGTCGATTGCGCGCAGTTGTACGACGGCTTTTCCATCATCGCCTTTCAATGGCTCGAAGCCCTGGGCTTTTGCGAGCCCGGCGCATCGGGCCCGTTCATCGCGGCCGGCGAAACTCGACTCGGCGGCCGGTTGCCGCTCAATACCGACGGCGGCGCCTGCAACGTGGGGCGCCGCCACGGCGCGAATTACTGCATCGAGTCCATTCGCCAGATTCGCGGCCAGTGCGGGGCGCGCCAGGTGCCCGGCGCCAATGTCGCCGTATGGGCGAACTCCGTGGGGCCGTTTTCGGGGGCGGTTCTGATGACCGGCGATTGAGGATACGGCGGCCCGGATCCGGCTTAGCGGTACTCCGGATCCCGGTTTACCCGGCCCGCGGGACGACCTTCGTAACTGTTGCCGATATGGGTGTACGCCATGCCGTTCTGCAGGGCCATGGCGCGGGTCATCTCCAGCGACTCCCAGATCGCCCTGATCGTGCCCTGAATCGGCTGGGGCGGACGCGCCGCGATGTCCGCTGCGATCTGTCGGGCCCGTTCACGCAGGCTGTCCCCGGGCACCACTTCGGTGACGAGACCCAGCCGCAGCGCGGTCTGGGCGGTGATCCGCTCCTCGGTGCCCATCAGCGCCCAGCGCAGCACATCGCCGAGGGGAACGCCGCGGGCCAGCATGCCGATCGGCTCCAAGGCCGAGACGATGCCGCCGTTGGCGTGAGGGTCGAAGAAGGTGGCATCGTCCGAGCAGATGATGATGTCCGCCTCGTTGATGAAGTACTGCGCGCCGCCGGCGCACATGCCGTGCACGGCCGCGATCACCGGCTTCCAGACCTTGTGATGGTACTTGGGCGACAGGGTGGCGCCGGGATCGAAAGTGTTCCAGATGTTGTCGCATCGAAACCAGGTGGCGCCGCCCTTGATATCCACGCCGGTGCTGAAAGCCCGATCCCCGTTGGCCCGCAGCACCACCGCGTGAATGTCGTCCGTATCGCGCACGGTCTCCCAAGCCCAGCGCATTTCCCGGCCCATGGCGTCGTTGAACGAATTGAGCTGATCCGGTCGGTTCAGGGTGATGGTGGCGACATGATCATCGCCGACTTCGAACTCGATGGCTTCTGTCTGCATGATCGTTTCCAGGCGGCAATCAGGCTGGCGCCGGGCCCGGCATGGTCCACGACGGCACCAGTCTTTGGCAGATGCCCGATCGAAAAAGTAGACTATAGACCCGTTCCATGCAACGGGTACGGAAGGCCGGCGTGAATTTCGAGTTCTCAGAGGAGCAGAACCTGCTGCGCGAACAGGCGGCGGGGTTTCTGCGGGACAACTGTCCACCAGAGACGGTGCGCGCGGTCCTCGAAGGAGACGCGTCTTTCGATGCCGAACTTTTCAAGGACATCGCGGAAATGGGCTGGACGGCCGCCGCCATCCCGGAAAAGCACGGCGGTCTGGGACTCTCCTACCTGGAGCTATGCGTGATCGCGGAGGAGCTCGGACGCGTCGTCGCACCGGTGCCCTTCTCATCGTCGGTGTACCTGGCGACGGAAGCGCTGCTCCTGGCCGGAAACGATGCGCAGCGGGAAGCCTGGTTGCCGAAGCTCGCGACCGGCGCCGCCATAGGCGCATTCGCGCTGGCGGAAGGGCCCGGGCAGCCGTCCCCGAACCGTCTCTCGACATCGTACGGGAACGGCGCCGTAACGGGGGCGAAACTGCCGGTGGCCGACGGCGACATAGCGGATTTCGCGGTAGTGGTGGTCAACAGCGAGGAGGGCGACGGGGCAAGCCTCTGCCTGGTGCCTCTCGACAGAAATGGCGTATCGCGGGCAAGGGTGGAGACGCTGGACCCCACCCGGTCCCATGCCAGGATCGACTTCGACAGCGCGTCGGCGGAACTGATCGGCGACGCCGGAGAAGGTTGGGAACTCACCCGCAGGATTCTCGATCGCGCCGCAGTGCTGTTCGCCTGGGAACAGGTGGGAGGAGCGAACGCGGCGCTGGAGCAGGCGAAAGAGTACGCCATGGGCCGCTACGCCTTCGGCCGGCCGATCGCCGGGTTCCAGGCCATCAAGCACAAACTCGCCAACATCTTTGTCAAGAACACGCTCGCGCGCTCGAACTGCTACTACGGCGCTTGGGCGTTGTCCACCGATGCCGGCGAACTGCCCCTGGCGGCCGCTACGGCGCGGGTCAGCGCGATACAGGCCTACTACTTCGCATCCAAGGAAAACATCCAGACCCATGGCGGCATGGGGTTCACGTGGGAGTTCGACTGCCAGTTGCACTACCGTCGCGCGAAGCTCCTGTCCGTGAATATCGGCAGTGAACGCCTCTGGCAGGAACGGCTGATCGCCGCCATAGAGGCGGGCGAGGCGGCCTGAGAGGAGCAGGCACAACATGGACTTTGACGACACTCCCGAAGAAGCCGCGTTCCGGCGCGAGGCCAGGGCCTGGCTCGACGCCAACGTTCCCTCGGCGGAGGAACTCGAGGGGCTGGACGAGGTGCGGGCCGCGAAGCTCTGGCAGATGCGCAAGTACGAAGCCGGCTGGGCCTGCATCCGGTGGCCCGCCGAATACGGCGGCCGCGGGTCGTCGGCCATGGATCAGGTCATCTGGAACCAGGAGGAGGCGTCCGTGCGCACCCCCGCCAGCGTATTCGCCATCGGCCAGGGAATGGCCGCGCCGACCATGATGGCCTGGGCGACGGAGGAGCAGAAACGCAGATACCTGCCGCCGCTCGCGTCCGGCGAACACATCTGGTGCCAGTTGTTCAGCGAACCCGCCGGAGGCTCGGACCTGGCGGCGTTGCGCGCGAGGGCGGAGAAGGACGGCGACGAATGGGTGGTCAACGGCCAGAAAATCTGGACCTCCGGCGCGCACTTCAGCGACTACGCGATCCTGGTCGTTCGAACGGACCCGGACGTGCCGAAGCACGAGGGGCTGACCTACTTTTTCGTCGACATGAAGACGCCCGGCATCGAGGTCAAGCCCATCAGGCAGATTTCGGGTGAGTCCAACTTCAACGAAGTCTATTTCACGGACGTGCGGATTCCCGACGCGCAACGCCTGGGCGCGGTGGGCCAGGGATGGCAGGTCGCCATCACGACCCTGATGAACGAGCGCGCCGCCATCGGGGGCGTCGGCGGACTCGGCTTCCAACAGGTGTTCGAGCTCGCCCAGCGCCTCGATATCGAAGGCCGTCCGGCCATCAAGGACAGGTCGGTGCGCGCGCGGCTCGCCGACTGGTACGTGCAGGAAGCAGGCCTGCGGTTCACCCGCTACCGGTCGATGTCGGCGCTGTCGAGGGGCGAACTCCCCGGACCCGAGAATTCCATCGGAAAGTACGTCAGCGCCTCGAAACTGCAGGACATGTCATCGTTCGCCATCGACCTGCTGGAAATGTCCGGCATCGTTTCGGACCCCGAACTGTCGTGGCGTTCCGGCGTGCTCCAGGACACATTCATGGGCGCTCCCGGATTTCGCATCGCGGGCGGCACCGACGAGATCCTGCTCAACATCCTCGCCGAGCGCGTGCTCGGCATGCCCCAGGACGTGCGCGTCGACAAGGGCATCCCATTCAGCCAGGTGCCGACCAGCGCTTCCTGAAGGATTCGGTTCGCCACTCTCCTGAACGCACGCCGGGGCCGGACAGACCGAAGGGTCTGCGGTCATTGCCAAACGGCGTGCGCGTAGTGCTCGAGAATGCGGTCGTCCCTGGTGACCAGGGTGCTGCCGGAACAGGCGGACTGCGCCACGATGAGCCTATCGAAAGGATCGCGCGTCCAGGACTGTCGTTCGGCTTCCGCCGCGACGGCATGAAAGGGCTCCGCGCATAGCACGAGCCCGATAGCTCCGGCGAGCTCGTCGATGATCGCGGCGGCGGGCGTCGCCAGCCGATCAATCTCGTACAGGTACTGCAGTTCCAGTCTCGCCATCGGCGATACGCCAAGCTCATGCGTGTTGAGCAAGTCCTTGACCGTATCGGGAAGGAGGTCGAACCGGCCGGCATAGAGCCATGCGACGACATGCGTATCGAGATGGATCAGGGTCGCCACTCTTCAGACCAGTCGAGGTGTACCAGGGACTCCGGATCGCACTGCATGACGCCCGGATGCGGCTTGATGTTCGCCAGTTTGTCCGGCTTCTCTTCGGGGACGATCTTGAGAATCCTGCCGTTGCGCTCGATCTCCACGGGAATGCCTGTGGCCAGCACACGGTCCAAAACACGAAAGAGGTCCGCACGCAATTTCGAAACGGAATAGCGCATGACGGTTGCCAGTCATTTCACCCAGTCGCAGTCTATATTCATCGTCTCGTACACTCAACAATATTGTACGGTACCGTACCGTACCGGCTGCCCCGCGTACGACACAAGCACCGCGGCCTTCGATCTACACCGCCGGGGACACCCCGCTTGCAAAACCATTGAACACCCCAACCTATACGTCTGTAGACAACTGATCCGCGAACGGCGCCGCGGGGTTCCGACATGCGAATGGACAAGCTGACAACACGTTTGCAGACCGCGCTGGCCGAGGCGCAGAGCCTCGCGCTCGGCCACGACCACCAGTTCGTCGAACCGCTCCATGTGCTGATCGCCCTGCTCGACCAGCAGGGCGGCGGCGTTCGACCCCTGCTCGCCCAGGCTGCGGTCGATGTCAGCGCGTTGCGCGAGCAACTCGGGGAGATGCTGGCGCGGCTGCCCACCGTGACCGGCGGGGATGCGGGCGACGTGCAGGTCGGCAATGCGCTCGCCCGCGCGTTGAACGTGACGGACAGGCTCGCACAGAAACGCGGTGACCAGTACATATCAAGCGAACTTTTCGTGCTGGCGATCCTCGAAACCGGCGGCACGCTCGCCGATGCGCTCGCCTCCCACGGCGCCCGCCGGGAAGCCGTCGAAGCCGCCATCGACCAGGTTCGGGGCGGCGAGTCCGTTTCCGATCCCAACGCCGAAGAGAACCGTCAGGCCCTGGAGAAGTACTCCATCGATCTCACCGAGCGGGCCGAACAAGGCGAGCTCGACCCGGTCATCGGCCGTGACGACGAGATTCGCCGCACCGTCCAGGTATTGCAGCGGCGCACCAAGAACAACCCCGTGCTCATCGGCGAGCCCGGCGTCGGAAAGACCGCCATCGTCGAAGGTCTCGCGCAACGCATCGTCAACGGGGAGGTGCCGGAAGGCCTGAAGGACAGGCGACTGCTGGCGCTCGACATGGGCGCGCTCATCGCCGGCGCCAAGTACCGCGGCGAGTTCGAGGAGCGCATGAAGGCCGTACTCAACGACCTGTCGAAGCAGGAAGGCCGCATCATCCTGTTCATCGACGAACTGCATACCCTGGTCGGTGCCGGCGCGGCGGAAGGCGC
>CAZFGB010000087.1:0-8978 GCA_964518405.1 uncultured Pseudomonadales bacterium
GGTATCTGCGGGTCTTTTTGCCCCCTGGACTTTGTTGCTCCTCCTTGTGTGGTGCCTGCCACACGGCGTCGTCGCGCCTCGCCAGGAACCAAAAATCCCTCGCAGCTACACTCGCATCTTTAGACTTGACGGAACACTAGCTAGCCGCCGCGCCCGGTTGCGCCCCGCCAGCCGCCAGTTCACATCTCGGCGATAACGGCGTCGCCGAACTCCGAGCACTTCAGTAGCTTGGCCCCGGTCATCAGACGCTCGAAATCGTACGTTACGGTGCCTTGCGAAATAGCGGCCTCCATTCCCCGCACGATCGCGTCGGCGGCTTCGCGCCAGCCGAGGTGCCGCAGCATCATTTCCGCTGACAGGATGAGCGAGCCCGGATTGACCTTGTCCTGGCCCGCGTATTTCGGCGCGGTGCCGTGGGTGGCCTCGAACAACGCGACGGTATCGCCGATGTTGGCGCCCGGCGCGATGCCGATGCCGCCGACCTGGGCCGCCAGGGCGTCGGACAGGTAGTCCCCGTTCAGATTCGGTGTCGCGATGACGTCGTACTCGTCCGGGCGCGTGAGGATCTGCTGCAGCATGGCGTCGGCGATCATGTCCTTGATGACAATCTGCTTGCCGGTATTCGGGTTTGTCAGTTCGTGCCAGGGACCGCCGTCCAACAGTGTCGCGCCGAATTCCGAGGCGGCAAGCTCATAGCCCCAGTCCTTGAACGCGCCCTCGGTGAATTTCATGATGTTGCCCTTGTGCACGAAGGTCACGGAGTCGCGATCTTCGGCGATCGCATACTGCAGCGCCTTGCGCACGAGGCGCTGGGTGCCCTCGACCGAGATCGGCTTGATGCCGATGCCGCAATGTTCCGGGAAACGGATCTTGTGCACGTCCATCTCGTCGTGCAGAAAACTGATGACCTTGCTGGCCTGGGCCGAATCCGCCTCCCACTCGATGCCCGCGTAGATGTCCTCCGTGTTCTCGCGAAAGATCGTCATGTCGGTCTTTTCCGGCGCCTTCACGGGACTCGGCACGCCCTTCAGCCAGCGCACGGGCCGCTGGCAGACATAGAGGTCGAGGACCTGCCGCAGGGCAACGTTGAGCGAGCGGATTCCTCCGCCCACCGGCGTCGTCATCGGCCCCTTTATCCCGACCACGAACTCTCGCATCGCATCGACGGTCTCGTCCGGCAGCCACTCATCCTGGCCGTACAGATCCACCGACTTCTCGCCGGCGTACACCTCCATCCACGAGATGGAACGCTGGCCGTCGTAGCTTTTCCGCACGGCCTCGTCGACCACCTTGATCATGACCGGAGAAATGTCGATTCCGATCCCGTCGCCTTCGATGAACGGAATGATCGGGCGATCCGGAACGTTCAGGTTGCCGTCGCCGTTCACGGTGATCTTCTCGCCTTCGTCGGGTACGACGATGTGCTGGTATCCCATTCGGTTCTCCAATGTGGATCGGTCGAAAGTGCCCCACAGCCGGTGCCGCCTGTGGCCCGGCCCCGCTCGCCGCCCATGGAACAATCACCCCGGGTCGCTGCGCTCCCCGGATGCGTTTGTTCCATGGAAGAACGGACCGGCAATTATAGGGACCGCGGTGCGGGTTTTCAGTGTCGTTTCTGTGGCACCATCGTCCGGATGGGAGTAGAGATTCCGTTCCGCCGCGGACTACGCTTCGAGTACGGCGAAGTGGCCGAGCTGTCGGCGAACATCCGGCGCGTTATCGCAAACAATCCCGGTCCATTCACGCTCTATGGCACCGGCACATACATCCTGGGTCGAGGCGACGTGGCGATCATCGACCCCGGGCCCCCGGACCCCACGCATATCGAAGCCATCGTCGCCGCGACCCGGGGCGAACGCATCACGCATATGCTGGTAACGCACACCCACATGGATCACTCGCCCGGGTGCCGGATGCTGCGCCGGTCGACGGATGCGCCCACCTATGGATATGGACCCCACGGCGCGGGAAAGATCGAACAGGGCGTGCCCGTGGAGGAGGGAGGAGACATGGACTTCTCGCCGGACGTCAGGGTGACGGATGGGGACGTGATCGAAGGCGATGGCTGGTCGGTGGAGTGCGTATACACGCCGGGCCACACGTCGAACCACATCTGTTACCAGTTGCGCGCAGAGCGGGCGCTGTTCACCGGCGACCACGTGATGGGCTGGTCCACCAGCATCGTCTCGCCGCCGGACGGCGACATGAAGAGCTACATGGCCAGCCTGCGCCGCCTGCTCGAACGCGATGACGCCGTCTATTGGCCGACCCACGGGCCGGCCATCACTCGGCCGAAACCGCATGTGGAAGCGTTCATCGCGCATCGGCTCGAGCGCGAGGCCGAGATTCGCGATTGTCTTGGACGCGGCATCGCGAGAATCGGGGAAATGGTGCCGATCATGTACGCCGGACTGCCGGAATCCATGTTTCCGGCCGCGGCGCGAAGCGTATTCGCCGCAATGCTCTGCCTGGTCGAGCGCGGGGAAGTTCGTTGCGACGGCGACGTCAGCCTGGAAGCGGCGTACAGCCTCGACGGCTGAGGCAGCCTCTCACCGGCTCGCGGCAGCTACATCTCGACCGCCAGGAGTTCGAGGAAGTCCCTTTTCTGTTCTTCGGTCATTTCCTCGAAGATCGGCACTCGCATCTCGGTGACCGGCAGGTCGACGAACTCCGGCGACTGGACCTGCATCGCGGCGGCGATGTTGTGCAGGCCATTGCCTTCTTCCGATCCGGCCATCAGCGGAATGCTGACCGTATCCGGCCAATACATCTCCGAAGGTTGCTTCTCGCCGTACGGGTTTTCCCGACCGACATGCCTCTCGATCGCCGCCCGCAACGCCACTTCGCCCTCGCGGCGTTTCCGCCCGCCTTCGCGGCCGTAAAAGGCGCCGGACTGGTTGCAGAGGGCGGCCCATCTGGCGCGGATGTGAAAGCCTCGTATGGCCAGCGCCTCTTCGGGCTCGCCGTCTCCGCCGGAGATCTTCCCATCCTTGACGATGACGTAGTACCCGGCCTTTTGCCGGCCGCCTTCCATGAGCCGCGCCGGGGGATGCGTATAGCACTCGGTGAATGCCCACTCGAAACCTTCCGGCAGGTCCGCGGCTTCGAGGATCCTGACCGCCGCGGCGGCGCAGGCCTCGCCCCACTCCTTGGATCCGAATTCGCCTTCCTTTTTCAGGCTCGACATATCGATGACGTATGACATGTTTCCTCGCGCGTTGCGGCTCTTGGGGATCAGCGAACGTAGCACATTCCCCTACAGCCATACCGAGTTCATGCCCGGGTACCGAAATGCGTCGGATACCGGTGGGAATCCGCACCGCGGCCGCGCATTGTTTGTTGAATCCGTCAAGTTCGGTTAGGGTGCTTGGGTTTCGGCGTCTCGACCGAAGACGCCGGCAAAAAAGGAAAGCGAGTGAAGATCGCCGTAGTGCGGGAGTCCCATCCGCAAGAGCGTCGTGTTGCCCTGGTTCCGGAGTCGTGCGAAAAGCTGATCCGCGCGGGGTTCAGCGTTGCGCTCGAGTCCGGCGCGGGCGCGGGCGCCGGGTACGATGACGCGTCCTACCGCGCGGTCGATGCCGTGATCGAAGCCGATGCCCGGTCCCTGGTTCAGTCGGCGGACATCCTCCTGAAGGTCAATCCCCCGTCAAACATGGACGGACGTTCCGAAATGGACTGGATCAGGCCGTCCACCATCGTCGTGGCGTCTCTGATGCCCCTGCGAAATCCGCGGGAAATGGAGGCCCTTGCGAAATCCGGCGCCATCGCCTTCTCGACCGACGCGATTCCGCGCACGACGCGCGCGCAGGCGATGGACACGCTTTCGTCCATGAGCAGCATCAGCGGATACAAGGGCGTGTTGCTCGCTGCCGCGGAACTGCCCAGGTACCTGCCCATGCTGAGTTCTGCCGCGGGCACGGTCTTTCCCGCCAGGGTCTTCGTGATCGGGGCTGCCGTGGCCGGTCTTCAGGCGCTCGCGACGGCCAAGCGACTGGGTGCCATGGTCACGGCGACCGACGTGCGACCGGAAGTCAAGGAGCAGATCGAGAGCGTGGGGGCCAGGTATGTCGGCATCGAGCTTGAGGAGGACGCCTCCGCCGGCGGCGGCTACGCCGGCGAGCTCAGCGCGGAAGACCAGCAGAGGCAGCGCGACATGCTGGTCGATGAGGTGGCCCGATCCGATGTCGTCATCACCACCGCCCTGATCGGGGGCGTCTTTGCGCCGAAGATCGTCACCTCGGAGATGGTCCGGTCCATGCGTCCGGGCTCGATCATCGTCGATCTCGCCGCCGACGGCGGCGGCAACTGCGAGGACTCGGTGCCGGGCGAAACGGTCGACGTGGGAGGCGTGCGGGTCATCGCGCCGCTAAACCTGCCGGCGACCATGCCCGAGCACGCGAGCCTTCTGTTCTCCAGAAACGTGACGCACTTCATCGAGACGTTTTCGAACGAGGGCGCGTTCGAGGTCGACACCGAGGACGAGATTCAGGCCCGCTGCCTGATCGCGAAAGATGCCGAGATCGTCCACGAGGCTACGCGCGATGCGTTGGCGAAGGGTGCCGGGGCATGAACCGCCGCCGTTACCTGCCGCAGTGGGTCGTCACGGTCTGTTCCGTGGCCATCGGGGCGATCGGCATCGGTTTTATCGCGCAAGCCGATCCGACTTCCATCGTCGAGATCGAGTCGCCGCCCGCGCACGCCGGCGGAGTCGACTACTGGCCCATGGTGTTCGTTTTCCTGTTGTCGACTTTCATCGGGCTCGGCGTGATTCGGCGCGTATCGCGGTTGCTGCATACGCCGCTGATGTCCCTGACGAACGCTATCTCGGCGATCGCGGTCGTGGGGGCCATTCTCATCGCAGGGCCCGACTTTCCGCCCGAGATTCGCCTGCTCGGAGGCATCGCGCTGTTTGCTTCCGTCACCAATATCGTCAGCGGGTTCCTGATCACCGACCGCATGCTGAAAATGTTCAAGCGGGACAGACGCGAATGAGCCCGGGATACGTAGAACTCTTCTACCTGGTGGCGACCGCGCTGTTCATCTTTTCGCTGCATTGGATGAACGATCCCAAGACCGCCCGCCGGGGCGTGGCGGCGGGTGCCGCGGCCATGGTGCTCGGCGTGGCGGCAACCTGGGCGCAGCCGTTCGTGGTCAACCATGGATGGCTGGTGCTGGCGGTTGTGGCCGGGATCGCCGTGGGCTACCCGCTTTCGCGGGTCGCGCTCACGGCGGCACCGCAACGAACCGCCCTGTCGCATGCGTTCGGCGGTCTCGCGGCTGCGCTTGTGGGCATCGGCAAGTACTACCTGTGGCTCGCCGAGGGCCCGGAAGAACTGACCACGTTCCGTATGGTGGCGATCATTGCGGAGGTCATCCTCGGATGCATCACGCTCACCGGCAGCCTCTTCGCGGCCGGCAAACTGCAGGAGCTCAGATGGATTCCGCAACGGGCGGTCACCTATCCGCTGCAGAACGTGTTCAACATCGCGCTGCTGCTCGTTGCCATCGGCATCGGCACTTGGCTGGCCCTCAACCCAACCGCGCCCGCCGCGGCGTTCCTGTTCCCCGTCGTCATTGTCATCGCCCTCATGTTCGGCATTCTCCTGATCGTCCCGATCGGCGGCGCGGATATGCCGACGGTTATCGCGATCCTCAACTCCTATGCCGGCCTCGCGGCGGTGGCGATGGGCTTCGTGCTTGAAAACAACCTTCTCATCACCGCCGGGGCGCTGGATGGATCGAGTGGCTTGATCCTGTCGATCATCATGTGCAAGGCGATGAACCGGTCGTATCTGAACGTGCTGTTCGGCGCCTTCGGTTCAGTCCGGCAGACCGCGCCGACGGGGGCGGCGCCGGGTGAGTACAAGGCGGACACGCCCCGGAGCGCCGCCCAGATCATGGAGCAGGCGAGCAACGTCGTGATAGTCCCCGGCTACGGCATGGCGGTGGCGCAAGCGCAGCATCGGGTGCGCGAACTCTACGACCACCTCAGGAAACGGGGCATCGTGGTGCGCTTCGCCATTCATCCGGTCGCGGGGCGCATGCCCGGCCACATGAACGTGTTGCTTGCAGAGGCCGACGTGCCGTACGGCGACCTGGTCGAGATGGACGATATCAACAGGGACATGCCCCAATGCGACGTCGCCCTGGTGATCGGCGCGAACGACGTCGTGAATCCGGCCGCCACCCTGGATGCGTCGAGTCCCATCTACGGAATGCCCATCATCGAGGCGAGCAAGGCGCGAACGATCTTCGCCATCAAACGCTCCAAGAACCCCGGATTCGCCGGTATCGACAACGCGCTCTATTTCGACGAAAAGACCTGGATGCTGTTCGGCGATGCCAAGGAGGTCGTGGGGGAACTCGTCAAGGAACTCTCGGAGGACGCCAGCATCCACTAAGCGCCTTCCGGGGGACGCTCGCAACGGGGCCGCGCACACCGGTCGGGCCTGTGCGAGCCGCGCATCGCGCCCAGACTGGGCGGTGCGAATGGAGTGCCACCGGGGACACATGATTCGTCGCGCCCGTTTCGGTCGCGGTCAGGTTGGAGCTGAACGAAGAGGACTACGATCCCCGGCATGGCGCTGCGCGGGCGCGTTTCGCAGATCGCCGTGCTACAGGATTCGCCACCAGGGCACGGCGAGGATGCCGTCGCTCATCTGTTGTATCTCGTTGCCGCCGTGCAAAAGCAGGCCACCGACGAACCGTTCCGCATACTCCGCCTGGAACAGGCGCAGTCCCGCCGCGTCGGCGTAGCGAGGACCGGCGGCTTTGACTTCGACGGCGAGTACGCGATCGCCGGATTCGATTACGAAGTCGACCTCGCGGTCGGTGGTGGTGCGCCAGTAGAGCACCTCGGGCGCGGGAACCTGACCGTCGCGCCAGACGAGCAGGTCTGCGAGGACCAGGTTTTCCAAGTGTGCTCCTGTCAACTCGCTGGTTCCGCTCAGCGATAGCGCGAGCGCCGGGTCGCTCCAGTAGAGTTTGGGACCCTTCACCAGGCGTTTCGTCCGGTTGACCGAATAGGCGGGCAGGCGGAAGGTCTGAAACGAGGTTTCGAGCAGATTGAGGTGGCGCTGCACGGTGGCGCGGGGAATACGCGTGTCCCGCGCGATTTCGGTCTGATTCAGCAGGCCGCCGAGACGATGACTGGCGGCGCGCATCAGGCGGCGGAAATCGACGAGGTTATCGACCATCGAAAGCATCTGCAGATCGCGTTCGAGGTAGGTGCGAACATAGCCGTCAAACCAAAGGTTGCGCGCGTCCTGGTCCGGCAAATCGAGTGCGGGAACGGGGTAGCCGCTTTGGCGAGCGGACAGACGCCAATCCGCGGGCGCAGGATCCCCGACTTTCACGACATTGGGCCATTCGGTGACCGGTGTCGCCAACAGGGTCGACCAGATGCCGGGCGCACCGCCGCCTAGCCTTTCGCGTCTGGCGAGTGGCCAGAGATTCACATAAGTCGCGCGTCCCGCCAACGACTCCGATACGCGTTGCATCAAGAGCAGGTTAGCCGAGCCTGTGAGGACGAAACGTCCGTTGCGGCGAGGTCTGTCGGCGTCTACGGCGCGCTTCACGGCGAGAAGCAGATCTGGTTCCCGCTGCACTTCGTCCAGCGTCAGTAGCGGGGCGCTTCGAACCAGGTCGTCGGGCGCCAGCCGAGCGCGCTCGCGGACGTCCGGATCATCGAGCGTCAGGTACAGGTGGTCCTTGAGCGAAGGTTCGTTCTGCACGAGCGTACTCTTGCCGGTTTGGCGGGCGCCCATGAGAATCACGATGGGGGAAACGGTGAGCGCTTTGCATAACAGCCTGGCGGCAAAACGCGGCAGATAGTGAAATCCGCTCATAAGACAAGCGATTATCGCTCATGATATGGGCGATTTACAAATCAACGCATGGCTGAATTTCGAGGCACGATGCGCACGGAAGACGTGTTCGGGACCGGTCGCGGGAAACCGGTCGTAATCGCTAGCCCAGCTCGACCCGGCCGCCTTGCAGTTCCTCGTTCGCGGCTACATCGGAGACCAGCGGCAGCCGCACCATGACGGCGACGCCGGAGCCGTCCGCCAGGTCGGCGGCGCGCACCGTGCCGCCATGGTATTCGGCGATCACGCGCACGACGTAGAGGCCGAGGCCGAAATGCAGCCGGCTCTGCGGGCCGCGGTGGCTGACCATGGATTCGAACAGGGATTCGCCGTCGATGGCCGGCAGCACGGGGCCCCGATTGGCCACCGTAATCTGCAGCGAGTCTCCATAGTCGTCCAACTGCACCTTGATGGGGCTGCCCGGATGGTGGAAGTCGACCGCGTTGTCGATGATCTTGTCCAGAAGCTGTTCGACCCTGTAGTCCGCGATCCTCGCCGGAAGCGGATGGGAGACGCCGCGGAATACGATCTCCCGGTGTTTCTGGGTGGACTTCAGGTTGCCGACGTAGCGCTCGAGGAACTGTTGCATGTCGATGACTTCGAGTTCCTCGGCCTTGAGGGACTCTTCGAGGTTCGCGGCGTCGGCGAGGTTCTGCACGATCGAACCGATCAACATGACGCCGCGCTTGGCGCTGGCCAGGTACTTGCTCGCGGCCGTTGGATTCTCGTGTTCCAGATGTTGCAGCGAAGTGGAGAGCGTATTCAGCGGATTGTTGATTTCGTGTCGGAGCGTGCGCGGCATGTTTTCGAGGAAGGTGTTGTGCTGGTGCAGGCGCGTCAATACGTTGGACACGCTGCGCGACAGGTCCCCGATTTCGTCGCCGGCACCGCGTTCCGCCTTCAGCGACGACGTCCGCAGGCGTCCGTAGTCGTCGATGGCGGCCGCCGCTTCGCGGCGCAGGTTGCGTATGCGCCAGGCGAGTCTGGCCGAAAACGCGAAAGACGCGAGGAATACGAACAACAGGATCAGGGCGGAAACCAGCATCACCCGTTCGATCGCCTCGTACTGGAAGGTCAGGATTTCGTCCATGTTCTGTTCGACCAGCACGGTGC
>CAZFGB010000088.1:0-29137 GCA_964518405.1 uncultured Pseudomonadales bacterium
ATGACGCCCGGCGCGAGAGCGGCCAGGAACAGCTTGCCGATCGACTGATCGGTGATCACCGCCTAGATCACCAGGATGATCGATGGCGGAAACAGGATCCCCAGCGTTCCGCCCGCGGCCAGCGTGCCGGTGGCCAGCGCGCCCGAATAGCCGTAGCGCCGCATCTCTGGCAGCGCTACCGATCCCATCGTGGCCGCTGTCGCGAGGGAGGACCCGCATACGGCCCCGAATCCAGCGCACCCGCCGATGGTCGCGACGGCCAGACCACCGCTGCGATGGCCGACGCAAGCCCTCGCCGCATCGAACAGCAGGCGGCTGAGACCGGCCCGGGTGGCGAGTTGGCCCATCAGCAAGAACAGGGGCAGCACCGACAGCGTGTAGCTGGAAACCCGACCGAAAGGGGCAGTGTTGAGCAGATTGAAAAACGCCGGCCAGCCCGCGAGCGAGGCGAAGCCGAACCCGCCCACGAGGAACATCGCCACCGCAACCGGCATGCGGAGCCCGATCAGCAGGAGGCAGACGCCGAAGAGGAGAGCGCCGAACTCGATGTTCGTCACCGTCGGAGCGCCTGCAGATGGCGATGGATCACGAGGAAACAGACTGCGGTCAATAGTCCTGCGGCGATCAGTGCAAGGAAGTAAGCCGAGTGGATCGGAATCTCCAGAAAGAGGGTCGTCTCGCCGTCTCCGAGCTTGCGCATGCCGCCGACGAAAAGACGCCAGGCGATCAGGCCCGCCATGATGGTGAACGCGACGCTGTGCACGCCGTCCAGCACCGCCCGGTGGCGGGACCGCAGACGGCTCGTGAAGAAGTCGACGACGACGTTCGCGCCCGTGACGTGGCAGTACGGGAGGAAGGCAAACACGGCGATGCCGCAGGCGAGTTCGGTCAGTTCGTAATCCCCGGGAATCGGCGTCCCGAAAAGGTAGCGTCCGAGGACGCTCGCCACCGTCATCCCGACGATCCCGAGCAACAGCATGCCGCCCGCGATCGCGAAGGCCCGGGCCAGCCGCTCAAGGGCCGCATCCAAGCGGTCGCCCGTTGAACGGTACCGGCCAGGCGGCGCCGGGCCTGCCGGTCGTTCGGCCGGACTACCGGTTCGACGCATCGCCGTAGCTGGCGGTCAGGCGTCGCGCGTCGGCAAGCAGGGCCCGCCCGTCGTAGCCCATCGCATCGACCTTCGTTACCCAGCCATCGACCACGGGTTCGGTGGCGGAGCGCCATCGTTCACGCTCCGCCACCGTGAGCGGCAGAATGAGGTGCCCCTGCCTTACGGCGATGTCGCGGCCGGCTTTCTCGTCTTCGTGCCACAGCCGGCCAAGGCGTTTGGCCAACGCCATTCCCGTGGTGTCGTCCAGAATCCGCCTGATATCGGCGGGCAACCCATCGTAGCGTGCCTTGTTCATCGTCAGAACGAACGGCGTGCAGCCAAGGTGGGCCTCCGTGTGATACCGCGTCACTTCATGCAGCCGGAACGGCCGCATGATGGTCCAGGGGATCCATGCGCCCTCCACCACCCCCCGCGCGATCGCCTCGTAGACCTCCGGGACCGGCATGCCCACGGGGACAGCGCCGAGCGCGTCGAGCATCGCGGCGACTGTTTGCGACGCGGCGCGGATCTCCAGCCCCTCGAGATCTTCAAGGGTGCGAACCTGGCGGTCCACGGTGTGGACGTGGCCGGGCGCGGTGGCGTGGAACACCAGGGGTCGGGTGTCCCCGTACTCGTCGCGCATCCACTTCCGATGGAACATCGTCAACGCTTGGCTGGTCGATTCGGCGTCAGTGCAGACAAAGGGCAGTTCGAACACCTCCGTCAACGGGAACCTTCCCGGCGAATACCCGGGCAACGTCCAGACGATGTCGACCACGCCGTCCCGCGCCTGACCATAGAGATCCGCCGGCTTGCCGCCGAGTTGCATTGATGGGAACACCTGGATCTTGACACGTCCATTCGATCGGGCCGCGACCTCTCTCGCCCACGGTTCGAGGAACAACTGGTTCACGATGGCCTTGGGCGAGTTGAACGTATGCACCCGGAGCGTGATCGGCTCGACATCGGAACCGTTTGTCGAGGCGCAGAGAACGCATGCGGCGAGAGACGCCCAGCCGGCAGCCCTGTGCATCACGCTCATCGAATTCCCCGAAGTCCCTCATTCGATGATCGCCGACCCGTCCCGGTGATCGCAATACTGACGAAACCGAGACACACGCGAAACCACGAAACCGAGACACACGCGATTCCGGTCCCACACGGCAATGGAGACGCTCGCCATCCGACTCACGCTGGTTTCGGCTATCCGGAGTGCAGCATGTCGCACACCGAGTGGCGAGATGTCCTCTCGTCCGCGATCCGGGGATGGAGGAAACTGGCAACCATGGCAACGCCTCGGTACAAGCTGGTCGACAACGAGACGGCCCTTGGCTATCACCTGGTATCCAACTGCGTGCGTGGCGCGTGGCTCTGCGGACGCGACAAACGTACTCGCAAGGACTACTCGCACCGCAAGCGTTGGCTCGTCGACCGCACGCTCGCCCTCGCGCGCTGCTTCGCGGTGGAGATTGACGCCTACGCCGTAATGAGCAACCACTTCCACCTCGTTGTGCACTACGATCCAAAAGCGTGCGAGGGCTGGAGTGCTGAGGAGGTCGCAGCGCGCTGGGCGGACGCGTTTCCGCCGACAGAGCGGGGCTCGGTCGTCGAGGAGCGAAAGTCGGAAGCTCGGGAGCTGATGCTAGGCGACCCGGAGCGGCTGGAGAGGGCACGGCGGACACTGGGGTCGCTTTCGTGTTTCATGAAGCATCTGAAGCAACCGGTCGCACGGCGGGCTAACGAGGAAGACGGTTGTAAGGGCCATTTTTTCGAGCAACGGTTTTATTCCGGGGCGCTGCTGAGCGAGAAGGCAGTGCTTGCGGCCATGGCCTACGTGGACTTGAATCCGGTGCGGGCGAAGGTGGCACGACGGCTCGCGCAATGTCGTTACGCGTCGATCAGCGCGCGGTTGCTGGAGAACAGTCCGGCCGCCCTCGAGAGTTTCCTGCGCCCATTGGCGTCTGGCCTGACGCGCGATAGCGGGCAGACCGAGTCCCACGCCGATCGACGGCCCCGTATCGGCATGACGCTCGCGGCCTACATTGCACGACTGGAGGCGGTCGTGGAGGCCGAGGTGCCGACGGACCGCGAGGCTCAGTGGATCGCCGAGATAGCATCCTTGGCGAAACGCCAGCGCGCATACGGCCCGAATGCCCACCTGCAGCGGTGGATCGCCGGGCGCGGCATGCGGCTTCGCGAAGTGCCCTTACCCACCTGACCCCCACGGACGCGCCTCCGTATGTCCGGGGGCAGCGACTTACCGGCTGATAGAGCCCAACGACTGCCTCAGCCCGCAATTGGATTAGACATACCATTCCCCACTCTCCGACGGCGGATTCCTCGGGGAGACGCCGATGCGCGCGGTCAACGCCGCCGCCTCCTCCTTCACCCCACGCTGGCACGGGACCGGATGCGCCGTTGCGCATGGAGCGTGTGAGAATTCGCAGGGAAACCTCGCAGGAGAGGCGCCAACGTTTCCTGCGACCGAGAGTTTGTGTGTCCCGGAGCATCAGTGTGTGTCCCGGGGCATAAGTGATAGAGTGCGCGCGCCATAGTTCGTGCGGTGTCCAATGCAGAACCCCGACGAAAAACCTCTGCGATCATTCGGATTCCACACGCGCAGCGTGCACGCCGGGGCGCGGCCCGAACCCAATACCGGCGCCCGGGCGGTGCCTATCTTCCAGACCACGAGCTACGTGTTCGAAGACCCGGAATCGGCGGCTGCGTACTTCAATCTGCAGGAGTACGGGAATACCTATTCGCGCATCATGAATCCCACCGTCGCGGCGTTCGAAGAACGCGTGAGCAACCTCGAAGGCGGCATCGGGGCGGTCGCCTTCGCCAGCGGGCTGGCGGCGCAGTCGGCGGCGTTCTTCACCCTGCTCAATCCTGGCGATCACGTGGTCGCGTCCGCCGCGCTCTACGGCGGCACGGTCACGCAACTCAAACACCTCTTCCGCAAGATGTCAGTCGGGCTCACCTTCGTCGATCCCGATGCGCCGGAGAACTGGAAGGCGGCGCTGACAGACGAAACGAAGCTCCTCTTCGCCGAGACCATCGGTAATCCCGGCGGCAACGTCCTCGACATCGAACCTGTCGCCGCCATCGCTCATGGCCACGACGTTCCGCTCGTGGTGGACAACACCTTCGCCACCCCCTATCTCTGCCGGCCCATCGACTGGGGCGCCGATATTGTCGTGCACTCGGCGACGAAGTTCCTCGGCGGCCATGGCACCAGTATCGGCGGCGTGGTGGTGGACTCCGGCGAATTCGACTGGTCCAACGGCAAGTTTCCGGTCATCGCGGAACCTTCCCCCGCCTATCACGGCCTCGCGTTCCACGAGACCTTCGGCGGCTACGGCTACCTGATGAAGCTGCGCGCCGAGACCCTGAGAGACCTCGGCAGCGCCATGAGCCCGTTCAACGCTTTCCTGTTCATGCAGGGGGTCGAAACGCTGCCCTTGAGAATGGAGCGCCACGTCGCCAACGCCGTTACCCTGGCCGCGTGGCTCCGCGAACGCGGCGAAGTGACCGCCGTACGGTACGCAGGCCTCGACGACAGTCCTTACAGCACATTGAAAGCCAAATACCTGCCGAAAGGGGCTGGTGCCGTATTCTGTTTCGACCTCGCCGCCGGACGGGAAGCCGGGCAGGAGTTCATCCGGGGGGTCGAACTCTTCTCGCATCTCGCCAACGTCGGCGACGCCAAGAGCCTCATCATCCACCCGGCCAGCACCACGCACCGGCAGTTGGACGAAGATGAGCTGGCAGCGGCGGGAATCGGTTCGGGAACGATCCGGCTCTCGGTCGGCATCGAGGACGCGGACGATCTCATCTGGGACCTGGAGGCCGCCTTTGCCCGTATCGCCTGAATATCAGGACGCCGAGACGATCCAGCGGATCCTGCACCAGGCGCGAACCGTCGCCATCGTCGGGCTCTCGCCAAACGAGCTCCGCGCGAGCAATTTCGTCGGCTTCTACGCCGACCGGCATGGCTATGAAGTGATTCCGGTCAATCCCCGCGAAGAAGAGATCATGGGCTTCAAGTCCTATCCTTCACTGGCGGACATTCCGGATACCGTAGACGTCGTCGACGTTTTCCGCGCCCCCGGGGCCGCCGTGGAGATCGCCCAGCAGGCCGTCGCCATCAAAACCCGGGCTCTGTGGCTCCAATTCGGGGTGATCAGCGACGAAGCCGCCGAAATCGCCAAGGAGGGCGGGCTGGATGTCGTCATGGACCGGTGCTTCAAGATAGAACACGCCCGCTATATCGGCCGCATGCATTGGCTCGGCTTCAATACCCGCGTCATCACCGGGCGGCGACCCGGACACCTTCTCTAAGCGCCCTGCCCGAGGTTGCCACCTCGCGTGTCAGCCTGAGACCAATCGCCTCGTGAGAACCGAAAAGTGTGTGTCCCGGATTGGATGTCCTGAGAACCGAAAAGTGTGTGTCCCGGATTGGATGTCCCGGATTGGGGGCTAGCCGAGGGTGCGTTTGAGGTAGGCCTTGAGACGCCGCCAGGCGTCGGCCGCCGGTTCCCGGTTGACTGCCGGGTCGCGGTCGACGTATAGCCAGAAGCCGTGCTTGACGGGATCGTAGATGTGGACATCGTTTTCGACGCCCGCCGCGCGCAGCGCCTCGACGAAGCGGTTCACGGCTTCCACCGGGATGCCGCGGTCCTGCCCGGCGAAGGTGCCGTACACCTCGTGGCGGATTTTCTTCAGCTGCTCCGGATCGTCCAGCAGCCGGCCATAGAAGATCGCGGTGGCGTCGTGGTGCTCGCTGCCGAGGGCGTAGCTCAGGGCGACGCCGCCGCCGTAGCACCAGCCTATGGCGGCGACCTTGCCCGTCGTGTCCGGCCGCTGGTCGAGGTACGCGGCAGCCGCGTCGAGGTTCGCGATGATGGCGTCCGGGTCCGCCAGCGTCTCGCGGACCAGCGCCATGTTCTCCTGCGGATTGGCGCCCGTGCGGCCGCTGTAGAGATCCGCCGCGAGCGCGACATAGCCCTCCGCCGCGAACGCGTCCGCCACCTGGCGAACCCGGTCCACCAGGCCGTTCCATTCGTGGATCAGGATCACGCCGGGGTGCGGGCCGGCGCTCTCCGGCAGCGCGAGATAACCCTGTGCTTCGCCGTGGTAGGTCAGCGCTTCGCCGGCCGGCGGACCCGCTTCGCCCAGCAAGGCGGGCGGTATATCGCCGTCCGCGCCGTAGCTCGGGCCCGCGGCAAGCAATACGAGAAACATGAGGAAGTTCTTCATGCGGATCGGTCCCGTCGATCTCGAAGTTCGGCCACGATACGCCCATGCGCCTGCTCGTCCAAGCGATACGCGAACGAGACCACGACAAGCAGGACCTGAACGCCGAGGGGCGCCACGGACATCGCCCACAGGATCGCCTCGAGGGTTCCCCCGGACTGCTCCGCGTGGGCGACGAAGCCGAAGAACGCCAGAGCTCCGGCAACGCCGGCACCGCCAACGGCCTTGGCGATCTTCTGAAAGAAGCTGGCGGTGGAGAGGATCAGGCCTTCGACCCGGATGCCGGTGCGCCATTCGGCGTACTCCACCGTGTCCGGAATCATCGCCCATCCGAGCACGGCAATCGGGGCACCGCCGATCGCGAGCACCGATCCCCAGACGAACACCATCACGACATCGTCCGGCGGCGTGAGGTAGAAGCCGGCCGCCCCGATCATCGCGACGACCGCGCCGATGCGGATGCCGCCCGCCTTGCCGAACCGCCGCGACAGCCACGGCACCGCGATCAGTCCCAGGAACATGACCGGGAGCGTCACGCCGAAATACAGCGACAACAGGTCTTCGCGGCCCATGTTGTACTTGAAGTAATACGGGGCAGCCGTCTGGCGCACCGTAAACGCGAGCATGCCGAGCGTGAAGAGCAGCACGACGACGACCAAGGGCCGGTTTGTCGTTAACGCCCGGGCGCTGTCGGCCAGCGAAAGCCGGTGAGACGGGCGCGCGGGTGCGATGCGCTCTTCGGTGCCCGCGAAGGTCACCCACAGAAGGCCCGTCGCCACGATGGCGAACAGGACCATCGAGGCTTGGAATCCGACAGCACCACCTCCGAACCCGTCCACCATCGGGAACAGACCGACCGAAACGACATACCCGCCCGCGAACGCGCAGCCGATACGCAAAGTCGACAGGACGGTCCGTTCCTGGTGGTCGTCCGTCAGTACCGCTGTCATGGCCGCGTACGGAATCGTCACGGCGGTATAGACGATGCCGAACAGCACATACGTGACATATGCCCAAACGGCCTTGCCAAAGTCGCCGAAACCGGGGACGGTAAATGTCGCGACGGTGATCAGCCCGAGGGGAAGCGGGCCGAAGAGAAGGTATGGCCGGAACTTGCCCCAGCGGCTGCGGGTGCGGTCGGCGATGATGCCCATGACGGGATCGGTGACCGCATCGACGACCCGGGCCACCAGGAAGACGCCGCCTGCCACGGCCGCCGACAGTCCGTACACCTCCGTGTAGAAGAACAGCAGGAACGTCATCGCCGACATGAAGTACAGGTTGATGCCGAAGTCGCCCACGGCGTACCGCCATCGCTGGTCGCGGTTCAAGGCGATACCCTATTCGCAGCCATCGAAGAAACCGCGCTCTCCTGAACACGCGCGACACGCGCGCGACCTGCGAGCCGAACGGTTCGCCGGCAAGGGAAGTCCCATCGCGACCTCGACGGCGGGTTCGGAAAACCTGTGCCGGAAAATGACGAGGACCTGCCTGTGCGCGGAGCAGCCGCGCCTGGACGTCAGCTCTTTCCGTTCTCCGAAATCGCCTCCAGCACCTTCGGCGGCGACATGGGCAGTTCCGTCATCCGCATCCCGAGGGCGCGGCTGACCGCGTTTCCGACCGCGGCCAGCGGCGCGACGATGGGCGTCTCGCCGCAGCCCCGCACGCCGTAGGGATGGTTCGGGTTGGGCACTTCGACGATCTGGGTGTCTATCATGGGCAGGTCCGACGCCACCGGTACGCGGTAGTCGAGGAAACCCGGGTTGTCCATCACGCCGTTGTTGTCGTAGAGGTACTCCTCGTTCAGCGCCCAGCCGATGCCCTGGACCGCCCCGCCCTGCATCTGGCCTTCCACGTAGTCCGGGTGAATCGCCTTGCCCGCGTCCTGGACGGCGGTGAAACTCGTGACCGCGGCCCTGCCGGTCTCCCGGTCCACTTCGACATCGGCCAGGTTCACCGAGAACGCCGGGCCAGGACCCTGTGCATTGAGGGACGCGCGCCCGGAGATCGGGCCGCCCGTCCGGGGAGCCCCCGCCGCAAGTTCCCCGATCGAAAGCGGTTCCGCCTCGATGTTGACGCCCTCGACCGGTCGCGCCGCGCCGTCCTTCCACTCCACCTGGTCGACATCGATGTCCCAGGTCGCGGCGGCGCGGGCGCGCAGTTGGCCGATCACGTCCTCGCAGGCATGCACCACGGCCAGTCCCGTCGCGAAGGTGACCCGGCTTCCCCCCGTCGTGGCGCAGTATCCGGTGCTGTCGGTATCCGCCACCTGGACGCGCACCTGCTCATAGGGCACGCCGAGGGTCTCCGCCGCCATCAACGCCATTGACGCGCGGCTGCCGCCGATATCGGGGCTGCCTTCGACGATCTTGACGATGCCGGATTCGGTCAGGTGCACCTCGGCGCTCGAGGTGTTGCCGCCGTTGAACCAGAAGCCCACCGCGACGCCGCGGCCGTGACCTTCGGGCAACGCCGCCTTGTAGTTCGGGTGGTTCTTCGCGGCGAGCAGGCAAGCCTTGAGGCCAATGGCGCCGAAGGTCGGACCGTAGGCCGCGCGGGTGCCGGCGACGGCTGCGTTCTTCAGCCGGAAGTCGATCGGGTCCATGCCGATCCGCTGGGCCAATTCGTCCATGACGGACTCGCCCGCGTACATCGCCTGCGGCGCGCCCGGCGCCCGGTAGGCGGCGACCCGCGGGCGGTTCGTCACCGCCTCGCGGGACTCGATCCGGACGTGGTCCACGTCGTAGGGCGCGAATATGCACATCGCGCCGGCGCCCATCGCGCTGCCCGCGAAGGCGCCCGCATCGAATATCAGGTTGGCGGACATTGCCGTGACGGTGCCGTCCCGCTTGCAGCCGATCCTGATCGTGTTCACTGTGCCCGACGCCGGGCCGGTGGCGCGGAACACTTCCTCGCGCGTCATGACCATCTTCACCGGCCGGCCGCTCTTCTGCGACAGCTTCAGCGACAGCGGCTCGAGGTAGATCGTGGTCTTGCCGCCGAAACCGCCGCCGATCTCGCTGGCGATGACGCGGATATCGCCCACATCCACGCCCAGCACCATGGCGGTCTGGTCCCGCACGCCGAAATGTCCCTGGGTGCAGCACCACAACGTGGACTGTCCGTCCTCCTTGTAGCTGCCGACGCACGCATGCGGTTCGATATAGCCCTGGTGCACCATGGGCGTGACGAAGGTGCGCTCGACGATCTCGTCGGCCTCGGCGAAACCGACCTGCACGTCGCCCTTGGTGATGAGGCCGTACTTCGGAATGTTGGAGGGCTTCTTCGGAGTCTCCGGCAAACCCTGCGTGATCATGTCCTCGTGCAGCAACGGCGCGTCCGGCGCCATGGCCTCGAGCGCGTCGGTGACGGCTTCCAGCACCTCGTAGTCCACATCGACGGCGGCCGCCGCGAGTTCCGCGACGCGGTTCGAGACCGCCGCCACGGCGGCGACCGCATGGCCGTGATACAGCACCTTTTTGCTTGCCATGAGGTTCTCGTTGAACGCCCGCTGCCCGAAACCGAGTTTCGCGCGGTCCGGAAAGTCGGCGGCGGTGACGACGGCCATGACGCCCGGGATCGCTTGCGCCCGGGACGTGTCGATGGAGCGGATGCGCGCGTGCGCGTGGGGGCTGCGCACCACCTTGCCGTGGATCATGCCGGGCAACCTGAAATCGGCGCCGAAATTGGCCCGTCCGGTCACCTTCTCGATGCCGTCCGGCCGTACCGGACGCGTGCCTATGTATTTGAAATCGGTGGCTTGGTTGGTGTCGAGCGCTTCGGCCATGGGGTCTCCTCGTTTGAATTGAGCGGCGCGATCCCGACGCCGGACCGCGCGCCGCCACATGGTAACCTACAAAACCCGGCGGCGGCCCGCCGCCATCGAGCAATCGGGGATGTCCCAAGACGAAGACCAGGACGCGATCGCGGCGGATGCAATGGCTGGCGCCCGGGTCGCGCGTCTCGCCACCCTCGGCGCCGGCAAACCCCACCTGGTTCCCGTGGTGTTCGCGGTCTGCGATGGCCTGCTGTGGGTTCCCGTCGACGGCAAGCCGAAGCGGCACACGCGGCTGAAGCGGCTTGAGAACATTCGCGCGAACCCCCGCGTCTGCCTCCTGATCGACCACTATGAGGAAGACTGGCGCGCGCTGTGGTGGGTGCGCGTGGACGGCCGGGCGTCGCTGGTCGCGCGCGGGGACGACAGGTTCGACGACGCGCTCGCCGCGCTCGGCGACAAGTACCCGCAATACGCCTCGGTGCCGATCAGCTCGGCCATCCGGATCGAGATCGACAACGTCTCGCACTGGCGCGCGCGGGGATAAGGATCCTGCGCGATAATCGCCGCTTGCCGGCGAGGGGTTCGGCATCGATCCAGGGAGGCATGTTGAGGCGCGGTCCGGCCAAATTCGTGCTGATCCATCACGCGGCCTGCGGGGCCCGGGTCCACTATCGCATTTCCGAAACCGGGGAAACCCTGGCGCTGCTGCCCGAATCCGAGCGGGCGAGCCATGCGAACTCGATCGAGGTGGAACTTGAAGGGTCCTTCTCCGACACGTCGCCAGGCGATCTCCAGGTCGAATCGCTGAAAGCCCTGCTCCTCGCGCTCAAGCAGCGCTATCCGGACGTGGTGGTCGGCGGACATCGCCAGGTGCGCGGCGCCCGCACGGAATGCCCCGGGCGCAAGTTCCCGCTGAGAGACCTGCTCGCCTGGAGCCGTTCGGACCTGATCAAGGCTCGGGACGCGGCTCTGCAAGACGAAGTGGACCGGCAGTACTTTCCGTAGCACCGACTGCGCCAGGGCGGACTACGTCGCCGCCAGATCCCGCGTGGCGATCCGCTGGCGCAGCAGGTGGTGCACGAGATCGATGGTGGGCGTGGCGATGCCCGCCAGCGCGCCCAGTTCCTGCACGGCGCCGACGATCGCCTCGTTCTCGAGCGGGCGGCCGAGTTCCAGGTCCTGCAGCATCGAGGTTCGATGGGCGCCGACATTGGCCGCGCCGTCGATCCGCCGCTCGACACCGATCGGGAACCGCGCGTCGAACGCTTCGCCCACCGACTGCGCTTCGATCATCATCGCGCGGGCCACGTTGCGCGTCCCCGTATCCGTGGCCAATACGTCGAGCATCGCGCCGGTGAGGGCGCTCAAGGGATTGAAGGCCACATTGCCCCAGAGCTTGATCCATATCTCGTCCCGCAGCCGACGGCGCAACGGCGCTCTCAGACCCGCTTCCGACAACACGGACGCGAGTGCGCGGACCCGTTCGCTGCGCTCGCCCGAAGGCTCGCCCAGAACGAACCGGTCGCCGGAAAGGTGGCGCACCACGCCGGGCGCCACCACTTCGCAGGACGGATACACCACGCAACCGATGGCGCGCTCCGGTCCGACACCCCGCCAGACGGCGCCGCCCGGGTCCACGCTTTCGACATGACGTTCGCCGAACGGCGAGTCGAGGCGATGGAAGTACCACCAGGGAATCCCGTTGACCGCGCTGACCACCGCCGTATCCGGTCCGAGCAGCGGCTGCATCGGTTCCACGACGCCGGGGATCGAATGCCCTTTCAGGGTCACGACGACGTAGTCCTGGGTTCCAAGGGTCGCCGGATCGTCCGTCGCCGCGACCTCGACGGTCAGTTGCTCGTCCCCCGTCTCGAGCCGCAGGCCCCGCGCCGCCATGGCGGCGAGATGCGGTCCACGGGCGACGACCGCCACGTCGCAGCCGGTCTGCGCGAGGCGCGCGGCCAGATAGCCGCCGATCGCGCCGGCGCCGTAGACGCAGACTCTCGTCATCGTCCCAGTCCCCGCGGGTCCGAAACCATGGAGCGGCGGCCAGGACAGGCCTTCACTCGCCCAGGCCCAGTGCCGAGGCGAGCCCGATGCGCTGAATCTTTCCGGTCGCGCCTTTTGGAATCGCGTCGACGAATACGATGGTCCGGGGCACCTTGAAATCCGCCAGGCGCAACGCCGCGAATCGCTTAAGCGCGTCGGCATCCGCCGCCTGGCCCTCGCTCCGGACGACCACCGCGGCGACATCTTCGCCCAGCCGCCGATGCGGCATCGCGAACGTGCACACCTCGGCGACGGCGGGGTGGTCCAGCAATACCTCGTCCACCTCAAGGGGCGCGATCTTCTCGCCGCCCCGGTTGATAATCTCCTTCAGCCGGCCGGTCACCTTGACGTAGCCGTCGGCGTCCATGTAGCCCTGATCCCCGGTGCGAAACCAATCGCCGTGGAAAGCCTCGGCGTTGGCTTCCGGGTTTGCCAGGTATCCGGCCATGACGTTCTCGCCGCGAATGACGATTTCGCCTTCCTCTCCGGTATCGAGCGCCGCCCCGTCCGCATCCATGACGGCCACTTCCGGTCCCGCCGCGGGTCCGACGAATCCGGCCTTGCGCACCGCCGGCGGCAGGGGGTTCGAGCACATCTGGTGCGCCGCTTCGGTCATCGCGTAGGCCTCGACGACCGGCGCGCCGAACGTTTCCTCCAGCGCCGTCATCACCGGCGGCGGCAGCGACGCCGAAGACGAGCGGATGAACCGCAACGCCGCTTTGCCAATCCTCTCGCGGTTGCGAGGCGCGCGCGCGAGGATCGCCTGGTGCATCGTCGGCACCGCGCTGTACCAGGTCGGCGCCGCCGCCTCGAGCAAGGCGAAAAAACGCAACGCATCGAAGCCCGGCGCGCAAACCACCGAAGCGCCGCTCGACAGACTCGCGAGCACCGGCGCCATCAGCCCGTGAATGTGGAACAGAGGCATGACGTTGAGGCAGGTATCGGCGGGCGACAGCGACAGCGTGCGGGCGATGTTGCGCGCCGATGCGCGAAGGTTCGCGAGCGTCAAGGGGACCATCTTCGGCCGCGAAGTGGTGCCGGAGGTATGCAGGACGAGCGCTGTCGCGCCGTCGCCTCCAGGTTCGGCCGGGGCCTCGCGGCCCGCCGACAGCGAGAACGCGCCCGCCGGACTCCCCTCTTCCAAGCGCAGGACGCGCAAACCCCGCTGCGTGGCCACTTCCAAGGCCGGCCCGCCGGCGCCTTCGGCGAGGACCACAGCCGACGCGTCGAGATCGGACAGGTAGAAGTCGAACTCGTCCGGCTTGTATGCCGGGTTCAGCGGCGCGACGGCGCACCACGGCGCCATGCAGACGAAGGCGCCCGCCATGGCCGGGCCGTTCGGCAGCACGATGGCGACCCGATCCTCGGCGCCGATGCCTGCGCCCCGGAGCACCCGGCCCGTGCGCTCCGCCTGTGACTGGAGCGCGAGGTAGGACAGGGGTTCGCGGTCCGGCGCCCGGATGGCGGGGGCCTCGTCGGGGCCGGCGATCAGACCTTCCATGAAAGGCAAGCCGGGCCGGGCCACATGCCGAGCCGAGGGCGAGGACTGTGGGGCACTTCCATTGGACAAACGTCTCCAGCGAGCGACAGGCGCCACGGGCGCTCCGGCGCGCGGATTGTAGCCTGTATCGCCGCGACCGGGCGGTACCGGCGCGTCGCGCAAAGGGCGGCGAGGCATCGCCGATTGCGCCCCTCGCGCGTTTCCGCCAAAGTGCGCATTCCGTCCCTTTGTTGGTGGATCGCGGCGCAATGAGAACGGCACCGATGTGGCTTTCCCCCCTCGCCGCCCTGGCCCTGTCGGCGGGCGGCGTCGAGCCGGCCGGGCAGGTGTCCCATCCGGAGCTTCCGGAAATCAGCGGTATCGTGAAGTCGAGCTACGGCGACTTCTACTGGGTGCACAACGACAGCGGGGACCTGCCGCGCGTTTACGCCATTGATCGGGACTCGCGTCCCGTCAAGCCGCCTTTCCTGCGCGTGTCCGCCGACAAGTGGCCCGGACACCGGATCGACAACGCCTGGCACACGGACTGGGAGGACATCGCGCTTGCGGACGGCGTGCTGTACCTCGCCGACGTCGGCAACAACGGCAACGCCCGCCGCGATCTCGGCGTCTACGCGGTCAATGAAGCCGACCCGCGAACCGTAACGACGATGCGCGCGCTCAAATTCATTCCGATCCGCTATCCCGACCAGCGGCGCTTCCCCGCGGAACAGTGGCACTTCGACTGCGAAGCCGTATTCGCGGCGGACGGCAAGCTCTACTTCCTGACGAAACATCGCCGGCCCGGCGAGCACGCTTCTTGGGAACCCGGGGTCAAGCTCTATCGGTTGGACACGCAACACCTGGACCGCGAGAACATCCTGACATTTGTCGGCCGGCGGGAAGACGTGGTCATGGCCACCGGCGCGGATCTGTCGCCCGACGCCATGCGACTCGCCGTCTCCACCTACAGCGTCCTGTGGATATTCGACCGGCCCGCAACCGGAGACAACTGGCTCGCCGGGCATGCCAGCAGGCTCGAACTCAAGTCCTCCGTCGCGAAGCAGCTCGAAGCGATCGCGTGGGACGACGGGGCCAACTTGCGGCTCATCAACGAGCAGGGCGACGTCATGCGCGCCCGCGTCTCCGAGTTTTCGGCGGTGCCGTAAGGAGGCGCTCATGCCCAACGACCCGGGCTTGTTCGCGACCATGTACAGCGCCCGCGCGCTACGGCGCTTCAGGCCGGACCCCGTCCCGGACGAAGTGCTGTTCCAGCTGATGGACGCCGCCATTCGAGCGCCGTCGGGACAGAACGCGCAGGACTGGCGCTTTATCCTCGTGCGCGATCACGAGCACAAGCGAAAGATGCAGGCGTGGGCGGAGATTCCCTGGCGCCGCTATCGGAAGCGGTTCGCAACTCCCGAAGAGATGGATGCCCTGCCGAGGTCGCAGCGGCTGTCGCTCCGGAGCGTCGAACACCTCGTGCATCACCTCGCGGAAACGCCGGTGATCGTTGTCGTCCTCGGACTGAAGGGGCGGCACAGCACTCCGGGCGGCAGCACTTTCCCCGCGGTGCAGAACCTGCTGCTCGCGGCCCGGGGGATGGGCCTCTCGGGTTCCGTGTTCAACTTCCCGCTGTCCCGCGAAGATGCGCTGCGCGACATGCTCGGCATTCCGGACAGCAACGAGGTCTACTGCGTCGTCCCGCTCGGCTATCCGACGGACAGGCACGGGCCCCTCGGCCGCAAGCCGATTCACGAGGTCGTCTACGACGGCGGGTTCGGCGAACGCTGGTCGTTCGCCGAATCGCAGCCCGACGCGGGATGGCAGGACCGGTGGCTCCCGGAGTGAACGCCCGTCCCGAACGGCTGCGGCCGATGCGGTCCGGGGCGCTCGGCCCGGCCAACCGGCGAGGATTATGTATCGCGGCGCTTTGCTGGCTGTGCTCCGCGACGGGCGCCACGCCTTACGAATTCGATTCGGCGGAGTTTCTCGCCGAAGCGGGCGCCTGGGCGGCCTGGACGGAAATGCTGTCCCGGCACGAATTTCAGTTCGACGGTCTGCGGCCGTGCATCGACGACAAGGCGGCGTGCGCCCGGCGGACGAAGTCGCTGCATGTGGTCCTCGCCCGGGGCGCGGCGCTGCCGAAGGAGAAGCAGGTCCAGCTCGTCAACCGCTATGTCAACCGCAAGCGCTACAACGACGATCGAACCAAGATCGTCCGCAACGAGAACGGCGGGCTCTCGATCCCCTCGCACTGGGCGACGCTGCTGGAGTTCCTCGAGAAAGGCGGCGATTGCGAAGACTTCACGACGGCCAAATACCTGCTCCTGCGCCACTTCGGTTTCCCCGCCGAGGACATGCGCATCGTCGTTGTCTACGACCGCAGTCACCGTTCCCATCACGCGGTGCTGGCAATGCGCCTTGACGCGGAGACGACCTGGGTGCTGGACACGGACAACCGCATCTACCGAAAGAGGAGACCGCGGGGATATCGATACGTCTACGCCGTCAACGAGATCGGGATATGGGACCACGATATCCGAATTCCCGAACGGGTCCCGCGCAACCGATGGTAGCGCGCTTCGCGCATCCGGGCGGCAGGGCCGCGCGAAGCGATCTCCGGGCTATTGATCGCCGCGAATGTAGTGCTCCAACTGGTCGATGAGCGACGCCTGTTCCGCCATGACCTCGGTGAGGAGGTCGCGCAGCGACAGCATGCCGATAACGACGCCCGCATCCACCACCACCAGGTGGCGGATGTGATGGCGCCGCATGAGTTCCATGCAGGCCTCCACGCGCTCGCCGGAGGTCACCGTGACGACCTCCTGCGTCATGATCTCCGACACCCTGGTCTGTTTCGACGACTTGTCCTTCAGTATCACCTTGCGGGCGTAGTCGCGCTCGGAAACCACGCCCACGAGCTTGCCATCCTGCAGGACGGGAAGCGCCCCGACGTGCTCCTCCGCCATCTTCTCGATGGCCTCGTAGACGCTCGCGATCGGCAAGACCGAGTAGATCACGCCGCGACCCCGGTGCCGCATTACGTCCCTGACTGTCTTCATTTTTCCGACTCCCGATACTGACTCGATTTTGCAGCCATCCGGGAGTCCGCGGCAAGAGCGGATTTCAGTACCAGCGGGCCTTGTCGACCACGTTGGAGAGCGGCTCTCCAGCAACGAATCGACGCGCGTTGTCCCTGAGCAGCGCGTAGCGGCGCTCGGCTATGTCGGCCGCGCCCCCGGTGGCCACATGCGGCGTGATGAGCACGTTGTCCATGCGCCAGAGGGGATGGTCCGCCGGCAGGGGCTCTGTCTCGAACACATCGAGGCCCGCGCCGGCAAGTTCGCCGCCGGCGAGCGCCGCGGTGAGATCATCCAGCCTGCAGGTCATGCCGCGACCGATGTTGATGAAATAGGCCGACGACTTCATGCGCCGAAACCGGTCCGCGTTCCACATGAACTCCGTTTCCGGCGTGTGTGGCGCGGTGGTCGCCACGAAGTCCGCGGCCGGCAGCAGGTCGTCCAGCGCTTCCGGCGCGTGCATCTCGGCCGGACAGTCATGCTCGGGGCGCGGGTCGACGCCGATGACCTTCGCCCCGAACGCCGCACACAGCCTGGCGGTTTCGGCACCGATGCCGCCCACGCCGTTTATGAGCACGGTGGAACCCGGCACGCCGAGGTAGCCGTGCCTGTTGGCGCGTGAGTCCCACTTGGCGTCGCGCTGCGCCGAGGCCCAGTACGGCAGGCCGCGGGACAACGCCAGCATGAACATCATGATGTGGTGCGAGATGTGATCCGAATAGATGCCGCGCGCGTTGGTCACGGTCACCGGGTGATCGATCAGTTCCGGGTAGTAGTAGCCCGCGAAAGGCGCGGCGAAAGGACTCTGCAGCCATCGCAGCCTGTTCGCTTCGGGCAGCGTCTCGGGCGATACCCAGCCGTAGACGGCCTCCGCCCGGCCGATGGCCTCCCGCGCGGCGGCGTCATCCTCCGCCACCGCAACATCGAGCCCCGGAACATCGATCCGCAACCGCCGCGCCCAGTCGCGCAGCCCGTCGTTGATCGGCGGCGTCATCAGCAACACGGTTTCGTTCGTCATCGTCACTCCTGAAAGATCCGCCTCTATCTTTGCGCGTTTCGCCGAGCTTCGCCAACGCCCGTCCCCGCCGTCTCGTCCGCACGCGAAGGCAGTGGGTGTCCTTAATCGGGATCGGTGGGTGTTCCTATTCGGGATGGCTGTCCCTGTTTCGGTGGCGCAGACCGGTGGCCGTTGGTTTAATGCGGACGACGGGTTCACAGCGGATTTCGGTTTCACGACCCGCCTTGGCCAACGGGAGAGGTTCGAACATGGCAACACGCGTACATCTCGTGACCGGCGGCTATCCCCCGGGTTCCCCCGCCGGGCACGACATGGACTACGCGCGCCTGCGGCTTCTCGGCTTCCTGGCGGAGCACGAGGACATCGCGACCACCGTCGCCGGCGATTTCGGGGATCTCGACAAGTGGCTGGTCGATACCCGCCTGCTCGTCACCTACGTCGCGGGGCCATACCCCGATTCGAAGCAACTCGGAACGTTGAACGAGTGGCTCGAGGGCGGAGGACGCTGGTTCGCCCTGCACGGCACCAGCGGGGGGCGCGCCGCCCGCATCGAGGGTTCCTCGCAACGCCGGATGGTCAGGGAGGCGCATCACGAGACGCTCGGCTGCTTCTTCCTGAACCACCCGCCGGTACGCCGATTCGAAGTGGCGGTGCACGACCGGCACCCGCTGACCCAAGGATTGCCCCGGACCTTCGAAACCGAAGACGAACTCTACATGGTCGAACCCATCGGCGATGCGGAAGTCCTGCTGACCACGGAATTGCCGCAGGACCCGTCGCCGCCCGGGTTCGGCTTCCACTACGACGCCGATACCTCGCTTTTGCCCGACGGCAAGACCCGCGTCCTTGGCTATGTCAAGCCTGCCGGCGACGGTGCCGTAGCCTACGTCGCCCTCGGTCACTGCCATTCGCCGCGATCCAATTCGCAGCCTTTCGTGGACGAGTCCATTGCCGAGAGTCGAACGACGCCCCCGCGCTTTCGCGGCAGCTGGGAAAACGGCGCATTCGAGACCCTGGTGCGCAACGCCGTGGCCTGGGGTACCGCCTGAATACCTGATCCCGCTGTATCGGACAGATCCCGGCGCCGTTACCGGCGCCCCTTCGCCCGGCTGACCCAGCCGGGGGGCACCTGCCACAATACCCGCATGACTGAAGCCGACGACAGTTCGCGCCGGGCGACCTTCTATCCGCGAGGGACGTTCTCGTCCCTGATGCTCGCCGACTTCCGGTACGTCTGGCTCTCCAACCTCTCGGCTTCCTTCGCCATGCAGATGGAGATGGTCGCGCGCGGCTGGCTCATCTACGACATGACGAGTTCACCGCTGGCCCTGACCTGGGTCATGTTGTCGACCATGCTTCCGTCCGTGCTGTTCTCGCTCGTCGGCGGCGTGATCGCCGATCGCATGGGCAAGAAACGGATCATCATGACCGCCCAGATCCTGAGCACCGCCGCGATGTTCGTACTGGCGACCATCGTCTACCAGGGACACGTCACGTTCTGGCACTTCATCTGGTTCGGCCTGTTCAATGGCACGGTGATGTCTCTCAGCATGCCGGCGCGGTCGTCGATCATTCCGGAAATCGTGGGCCGCCGCTACGTCGTCAACGCCATGGCGCTGCAGAGTTCCACCTTCAACCTCTCGCGCATACTCGGTCCGACGCTGGCCGGCGCGCTGATCGCGGCGTTCGCGGCAGGAGACACCACGTCCACCACCGGCGTCGGCATCGTCTACTACGTCATCGGAGGACTCTTCACCGCGTCCGTCATCGCCACGTCCATGATGCGCTACAGGCGCAATCCCGGCCGACGGCGCGACACCAGCGTGCTGACCGACGTGGGGGACGGGTTTCGATACATGAAGCGCGAGCGCATCGTGGTGGGACTGCTGGTCATGGGCATCGGCCCGATGACGTTCGGATTCTCCTCCCAGATGCTGCTGCCCGCCTTCAACGCGGACGCGATCGGAGGCGGTCCCCAGGATCTCGGCCTCATTCTCACCGCCATGGGCGCTGGCGCGCTGGTGGGTTCCCTGACGCTCGCCCGCCTCGGCGACATCAGCAGGAAAGGCCGCGTGCTGTTCGCCGCCGCCTACCTCTGGGCGGTGGCGCTGGCGGCCTTCGCGCTCTCCACGACGACGTTCTGGGCGATGTTCCTGGGTCTGTTCACCGGGCTGTTCGGCTCGATCATGGGCTCGCTCAACATGAGCATCGTGCAACTGGCCGTCCGGGCGGAGCTGCGCGGCCGCGTGATGTCGATCAACATGATGACGCACGCCCTGACGCCGCTCGGAGTCATACCCATCAGCGCGGCGGCGGAATTTGTCGGCATAGAGACCGGCCTTCTCATCAGCGCGGCCATGCTGGCGCTGACCACCGCACTGCTCGGCAGGGCTTATCCGGAACTGCAGCAGATCGACAAGGGACATGGCCCGGCCATGCTGAGGCGGGTTCGGCAGAAAACGGGTGCCGACGTCGACAGTATCGGGCGATAGCGGCAGTGCGACGTCGCTCGCGCGGACCGACTCCGAGCGGCCGTTCGAACCGGGCGGGTTTTCGGGCACTCGGCTAGAGCAGGCTGCAGTCGTATTCGGCCAAGCGACGATCATCGCTCATCAACCTGATGTTCCGCGCCATGCTCTGCGCGACAAGCATCCGGTCGAAAGGATCCCGATGATGAAAAGGAAGATCTTTCAGAAGCACGGCATCCCGAGCGGAGAAGTCCAGCGGCTCGAAGCCCAACCGTTCGGCGCAAGCGATCGCGTCGTGGTCGAAGCGCAACCTGTCGAGCGATGCCTTGATCATGATCTCGGCGACCGAGACGGAACTCAGATGGATGATGTTGGCGCGGCTTTCAAGTTCGCTTCGGTGCGCTGAAGACAGTCGATCAGGCACGGCGACCGCCCAGACGAAAACGTGGGTATCGACTAGGATTCGCAATCGGATTCCCCATAAAACATGCTTTCGATTTCCGCATCTTTCTCGAACAAGGCTTCATCGGGCACGTCGATCCGACCTTTGAGAAAACCCAGCCTTCGTTTGCCCTCCGGGGTGTGGGGCACCAGGTCGGCAATGGGCAGATTGTTCTTGGCGATAACCACCTTCTCGCCGTGGTAGACGCGATCAATCAGCCTTGAGAGTTGCGTTTTTGCATCTGAGATGTTGACGATCACCTGTGCCGGCCCCCCTCTATCTGGTCTGTCAGACAACAATTGGTCATCAGACCAGATAAGGTCTATTTGGTCAATATCTGGCACTTCATCGCTTCACCAGCGGCGCCAACTGCTAACCCGTGTGGCGCAGGCCCGTGGCGATTCCGGCCATGGTGATCTTCAGCGCCTCGGCGACCTGCTCGTCGTGGTTCTCGCGCAGACGCCCGATCAGCTCCGCCTGCAGCAGGTGCAGCGGGTCCAGGTAGGTGTTTCGGACGCGGATGGAGTCCTGCGCCCTGGGATTGTCCGCGAGGAGTTCGCTTGTGTTCAGAAGCGCGAGCAGGTTTTCCCTTATCTCCGCGGCCCTCATCCGGACAGCCTCGTGCGTGGCGCGGTGCGCCCTGGGAGTCAGGCGTTCGGCGTAAAAGTCGACGAGCGCGAGATCGGTCTTCGCCAGCAGCAACTCGAGCCCGTCCATCTGCATGCGGAAGAACGGCCACTGCATGAGGACATCGAACCGATTCCGGCACTTATCCTCCCGCAGCGCGGCGAGTACCGCGTCGGTGCCGAGCCACATGGGCAGCATCAGCCGCACCTGGGTCCAGGCGAAAACCCAGGGGATCGAACTCATGCCGTCAATGCCGACATCGGTCGAATCGTGCGCCGGGGCGCTTCCCAGCGCCAGGGTTTCGAGTTCTTCCTGGGGCGTGATCTGGCGGAAGTAGTCGATGAAGTCCCGCCGGTCGACCAGGCCGCGATAGCTCGTGCGCGCGCGGTGGGCCAGATCGCTCATGGTGGCGCGCAAGGCGGCCGTCGGCGCCGGCGGCGGGTCGAGGCTCGCCTCGATGGTGCCGATGAGGTAGCGCATCAACGTTTCCCGCGCCAACGCCGGGTCGCCCAGCTTGGAACGGATGGTCTCGCCCTGCTCCGTAACCCGCAGCCGTCCGCCCACGGTGTGCGGCGGCTGCGCGAGGATAGCCGGTTGCGCCGCGACGCGCCCTCGCCCGATGGCGCCTCCGCGGCCGTGGAACAACTCCAGGCGAATGCCGCGGGATTTCGCCACCTCCGCCAATCGCTCCTTCACCCGGTACAGGGCCCAGGACGCGGCCATCATGCCCGCATCCTTGGCGGAGTCCGAATAGCCGATCATGACCTGCTGTTCGCCGCCGGCGTAATCCGCATACCAGGCGTTCGAGTGCAAAGTGTCGATAGCCTCGGCGACGCGATCAAGGTCGTCCAGCGTCTCGAACAGGGGCACCACCGGGAGGTTCGTCCGCAATCCGCTCTCTCTCAGCAGGAGCACGACCGCCAGGACGTCACTCGGGGACCTCGCCCTGGAAACGATGTATTCGGAGATTCCGTCGCCGTTCTGCTCGGCGATGACCGCGCAGGTGTCCAGCACTTCCCGCGACTCAGCGCTCACGGGCCAATCCGCGGGGAACAGCGGACGGCGGCCCCCGAGCTCGTCGAGAAGGAACTCGCGCCGCTCGGTTTCGTCCCAGTCCGCGTAACCGCCCGGGCGGTCGGCCACGCCGACGTACCGGGTGACTTCATCCAGCACGGCGGTGTGGCGTTCCGCGTTCTGGCGAACGTCGAGGTTCACCAGCGTGACGCCGAACGCCTTGACGCGGCGCAGCGTGTCCTTGAGCGGACCGTCCGCGATGATCTCCATGCCGACATCGCGCAGCGAGGCGTCGCACAGCGCCAGCGGTTCGTACAGATCCGCCTCGCTGTGATAGATGCCCGGCGGCGGCGCAAGATCCGGCGTTTCGGCCCAGGCCCGCGTCGCCAACAGGCGTTCGCGGACAGTTCTGAGCAGCGCCCGGTAGGGTTCCGGATCGTCGCCGACGCGATTTCGCAGCGGGCCGTTGCATTCCGCCATGGACAGGTCGGTCTGCAGCGTTTCCACGTCCCTCAGGTACAGGTCGGCCGCCATCCAGCGCCCGAACATGAGCACCTCCCTCGTCACGCGGGCGTTGATGTCGGGATTCCCCGCGCAATCGCCCCCCATCCAGGAAGCGATGGCCACCGGCGCGGCGTCCACCGGCAACGGCGGCAGGTTGCGCCGGACCAGTGCCTCGTCGATGTCCCGCAGACAGGCGGGAAGCGCTTCCCACAGCGAGTTCTCAACCACGGCGAAACCCCACCTGGCGTCGTCCTGCGGCTCCGGCTGGCGGTGCCGGATATCCTCCGTGTGCCACGCCTCGGCGATCAGCCGTTCGAGATGCGCAACGCTCGGCTGCTCCTTTTTCAACTCCTTGCCGATGGCATCGTATTTGAGCATCAGCGTGCGGCGGAGCACTTCCGTCGGATGCGGCGTGAGCACCAGCTCGACACGCATGTCGGCGATCGCCTCGACAGCGCGCTCGGCTCCCATCCGGTCGAACAGCTGCGCCCAGGCGGAATCCGCGTCCTCTTCGAGATTGCGCACCTGGTGGTCCTGCTCGGCGATGTTCGCGAGATTGAGAAATTGGTTGAAAGCCGCCGCGACGTCCGTGACCTCATAGCTCGGTATTTCCGCCAGGTAGCGATGCAGATCTGTCCAGACGCCCTCGTTTCGCGCCGTCTTCGCCAACGCGCGTATCGTCTCGATCCGGTGAAGGAAGTCATGGCCGCGGTCGCGCTCGATCACCTGGCCCAGCAGCCGGCCGAGCAACCGCACGGTGTCCCAGAATCCCGGCGCCGCGGGATAGTCGGCCGGCCTTCCGATCCGCTCCTCAGCCAAGGACATCGGCGGCCTCCCGTTTCGGCACCAGCACCGTGCGTTCGAACTCGATGACGACGACGCCGTCCTGGTTCGTCCCCGCCGTCTTCACGGTGACGATCCCCTGCCCCGGCCGCGATGACGACTCGCGGGCCGCGATGACCCGGGAACTCGCGTACAGGGTGTCGCCGAGGAACACCGGCGCCGGCAGCCTGATCTTGTCCCAGCCGAGATTCGCTATGGCGGTCCGGCTCACGTCCGCGACCGACATGCCGACGACGATGGACAGCGTCAGGCAGGAGTTGACCACGACTCGGCCGAACTCCGTCTTCGCCGCGTACGCCTCGTCGAAGTGCAGCGGATGCTGGTTCATCGTCAACAGCGTGAACCAGGTATTGTCCGCGTCGAGCACGGTCCGGCCGGGCGCGTGCTGGAACTCACGGCCCACCTCGAAATCTTCGAATCGGCGATTCGCCATGGCCGCTCCCGAGGCACCACACGGCGGACATTATCCCCCGCCCGGCGCGGATTGGTGAATGACAATGCCGGGGCTCGCCAGGGCTTTCCCACGCTAGGTTGAGCACGAGTCGTGTTGAGCGGCCCACTTGTCGCCCGGCACTGGCTTTCCCGCGCTGGATGTGCGATAAGGGGCCATGGAGCTGAGGTTGCGCATGGCCGCCCACCCGGTGGTGGCGGAGATGCCGGAGGGCTTCAGCCTGTCGGAGGTTGAGGTTCGGCTGGCGACCCGTGAGGAGCGTCCCCTTTGGGACGCGCTGATGGACGCGCGCCACTATCTTGGCTTCCGGCGGTTCGCGGCGCACGCCGGGCTGCGCTACGTGGCGGAGTGGCGCGGCCGGTGGCTGGCGCTGGCGGGGTGGCAGGGCGGGGCGTACAAGTGCCGCCCGCGCGACCGCTGGGTGGGATGGAGCCTTGAGCGGCAGTTCGAGCGGCTGGGGCTGGTCGCGAACAACACGCGGCTGCTGGTGATGGCGGCGCCCGGGGCGCTGCCGAATCTGGCGTCGTTCTTCCTGTCGGCGATGACGCGGCGGCTGTGCGCGGACTGGCTGGCGGCGCACGGTCGCGGCGTGGTGCTGGCGGAGGCCTTCTGCGACCCGCGGCGGTTCGACGGCGGCGCGTACCGGGCGGCGGGGTGGCTGGCGCTCGGCGGCACGCGCGGGTACGCCCGCTCGAACGGCCGCTACACGGAGCCGCACGGGCGGCCGAAGGTGATGCTGGTGCGGTGCCTGCGGCGGGACGCGAGGCGGCTGCTGGCCCGCGCGGAGCCGCCGCCGGCGGCGGTGGCTCCGCCGTCCGGCCCCGAGCTGGCGGAGCGCGACCCGGCGGCCATGCGGTCGCTGTACGACGAGCTGGCGGCGCTGCCGGACCACCGCCGGGCGCAGGGGCGCAAGCACACGGTGGCGTGCGTGCTGTCGGTGCACGTCCTCGCCACGATGGCCAACATGCGGGGCTGCCTGGCGGCCGAGCAGTTCGCCCGCGCGCTGTCGCAGGAGCAGCTCGCGGCCATCGGCGCGTGGCGCAACCCGGGCACCGGCATGCGCGAGCCGGTCGCCAAGTCCACCATCCACCGGGTCGTGCAGTGCGTCGACCCGGACGCCCTCGAGGCGGTGCTGAACCGCTTCGCCGCGCCCAGGCTGCCGCTCGCCCGGGCGCTGGCGGCGGACGGCAAGCGCATCCGCGGCGCCAACCGCAACGGCGACGGGCACCACGAGACCGTGGCGCTGGTCGACCACGCCACCGGGGCGCCCGTCGCCGCGCTCGGCTTCGGCGACGCGGGCGGCGAGCGGGCGGCCCTGCGCGACCTGCTGGAGCGCGCCGACATCCGCGGCCGCACGCTCACCCTCGACGCGCTGCACACCGTGCGCGACACCGCCCGGCTGATCACGGCGCGGCACGGCGCCGACTACCTGATGACCGTCAAGGCGAACGCCCCGGAGACCTTCGCGGCGCTGTCCGCCGTCGACTGGGAGCGGCACCGGCACGGCCGCCACGCCGAGCCCCCGGTCAAGGCGCACGGGCGGCTCGAGCGCCGCGAGATCGACGTCATGACGCCCCCGCCGCGCATGGTCAACTACCCGGCGGTGCGGCAGGTCGCCCGCGTCGTCCGGCACCGCGAGCAACTCGGCCCGGCGGCGGACGGGACGTCGAGCGCCGAGGAGGTCTTCCTCATCACCTCGCTGTCCGCCGCGCGCGCCTCCCCGGCCCGACTGCTCGCCCTCAACCGCGGCCACTGGGCCGTCGAGAACGGCAACCACCGCGTGCGCGACACCACCCTCGGCGAGGACGCCTGCCTGGCGCGCACCGGCAACGGCCCCATCAACCGCGCCAGCCTCAACAACATCGCCCTCGCCGTCGTCTTCGCCAACCGCCGCGACGGCGAAAGCCTCGCCGCCGCCTTCCGCAGGTTCCAGCTCGACACCGCCGACGCCATCCAAGCGCTCCGCCACCCGCGCCGACCGTCGCCAACCGACTGATCCCCGCCCTTCGCGCCACTCTCCCAACGGCCGGCCCCCGACCGATCCGGAACAGCTTCCCGCGGGGCGCCGACAGACATCGTCCGCCCCGCGCCTCAACCCGCCTTCCCGCCAAGGCTCCCGACCACCGATAGCCCACGCTCCCCTCCCCGGGGCAAATCCCCGAACAACCTGCTCCAGCGTGGGAAAGTCCTGCGGGGCTCGCAAACCTCCAGCGCTATTTCGGCCCCCGGCGGATGGGCATGAACCGGACCATGTTAGAGTAGCCGGACCCATTCGCCGGCGACATCGGTTGCGGCGGGAAATCACACCCGCCGGGGACTGTTTCGCCGCGCGAACGACCGTGGAGGGCATCCTTGGACTACAACCTGGCCACCATCAACGAAGCCATCGCGGAGGGGATCGGCGACCGGGAAGCCATCGTCTTTCGGGACCGGCGGTTCACCTACGCGGACTTCACGCGGCGCACCAGGCGCCTGGCCAATCTTCTCATCGAACGCGGTTTCGGCTGCCGCACGGAGCGCGCCGCGCTCGACGGATGGCGCAGCGGTCAGGACCATCTCGGCATATACCTCTACAACGGCAACGAATTCCTCGAAGGGATGCTGGGCGCGTACAAGGCCAGGGTGGCGCCGTTCAACGTCAACTACCGCTATGTCGACGAAGAGCTCGTCTACCTGCTCAACAACGCGAAAACGCGGGCGCTCCTCTACCACAGTTCCCTGTCGGAGCACGTGCGGCACGTGCGCGACCAGGTGCCGTCGCTGGAACTGCTGATCCAGGTCAACGACGAGCCCGCGCCGCTGCTCGATGGCGCCCTGGAGTACGAGACCGCCCTGGCCGGATCCAGCGAGGAGAAGCCCGACCGCGAATGGTCGCCGGACGATCTCTACATCCTGTACACGGGGGGAACCACGGGCATGCCGAAGGGTGTGCTGTGGCGCCAGGGCGACATCCTGGTCGCGACCCTCGGCGGCCGACGCACCGATGGCGAGGTGCTGCAACACATCGATCAGTATGTCTCCCGGGCGCAGGCGAGCCACCGCAGGCACCTCCCGGCGCCGCCGTTCATGCACGGCGCCGGACACTGGGTCGCGCTGCAGGCGTTCAACACCGGGGGCACGGTGATCATCCAGAACGAGGTCCGCCACTTCGATGCGGCCGACGTCCTTGACCTGATCGAAACCGAGCGCGTGAACAACCTCCTGCTGGTGGGCGACGCCTTCGGCCGGCCGCTGGCGGACGAGCTTGCGCGGCGGCAACGCGACCTGTCCTCGCTGCGCAACATCATGACCGGCGGAGCCATCATGACGGCCAAGCTCAAGGCGGAACTGCTCGAGCGGCTGCCGCGGATCCGCATCATCGATACCGCGGGCTCCTCGGAGACCGGCGGCCAGGGATCCCAGGTCAGCAGCGCGGCGACCGGCGCGGAAACCGGGCGCTTCCGACTGTCGCCATTGAACGTCGTGCTGTCCGAGGACATGACCCGCACGCTCGAACCGGGCCACGACGGTCTCGGCTGGTGGGCGCGGGCCGGCAACATCCCGCTCGGCTACCTGGACGATGAAGCGAAGACCGCGGAAACCTTCCCCGTCGTGAACGGCGTGCGCTACTCGGTTCCGGGAGACAAGGTGCGCCTGCTCGACGACAACACGCTGGAACTGCACGGCCGCGAGTCCGTCACCATCAACTCGGGCGGAGAAAAGATCTTCGCCGAGGAGGTCGAACACGCGCTGAAGCACCACGATGCGGTGTTCGACGCCGTGGTCGCCGGGCGGCCCTCGGAACGCTGGGGCAGCGAAGTGGTGGCCATCGTCAGGCTGAGGGAAGGCGCGGCGGCGACGGAGGAAGCGCTGCTGGAGGAATGCGGCCGCCATATCGCCCGTTACAAGCTGCCGAAAGCGTTCGTATTCGTCGACGAGATCCTGCGCAGCCCCGCCGGCAAGGCCGACTACCGGTGGGCCAGGGAGCAGGTCACCGCCGCGCTATAGTCGCGCCAACGTTCCGGCGCGTCGCCCTATATCCGCTCTGTCACCGCCTGGCTGGACTGTCCGAATGTCGGCACGATGGCCGAGTGCCGGCCCGCCCCTCCCGCGACCAGCACGATCAGGTTGTCCGGGTCGGTGACGAACCGCACGCCGTCGCGACCGCGCGGACCGAGCAGATGGTGCGGCAGCCGCGCCTCAAGCAGATCGATGGAGGCCTCGGATACAAGACCGCGCGGAATGATCGCGCGTTCGCTCAAGAACCGTTTCACGTCGGTCTTGCCGAAGCCGTCCCGCGCGATGACCTCGGCGTGCTCCGGTCCCAGAACGACCACGGCCTGTCCTCCGAGGTAGAAATTGTTCGCGCCCGGCGACGCCAGGCTCCCGGCGATCGTCAGCAGGAGATCTTCCCCCGTGCGGCCGTGGTGGTCATTGACGTTGTGCGGGCCCTCCGCGCCGAACACCGTGACGTGGCTCGCATGGTCATCGAGCCCCAGCTCGCTGTGGAACGTTTCCCAGGGATTCGCTTCCGCGTTCTCCGCGAAGCAGAACGAGTACTTCGCCGGCGAGCCCATGGTCGACCGGTCGAGCACGCCCGGCGCCGCGCCGCCGATATTGGTGAGGACGAGCCGTATCGCGCGGCCGATCACGGCGTTCGCCCGCTGTCCCTGCCCCATCGCGTTATAGCTCGCGTTGATATCGATCTCGTCGCAGATTGGACCGCCGACCAGACACATGACGGTGCAAGGGTGCGTGGTCGACTGCAGCGCTTTGAGATTGAAGCGCGGATCGCACATCGCGCGGGTCGCCGCAACCACCACCGGGACCTGTTCCGGGCGGCAACCCGCCATCACCGCGTTGGCGACCACCTTGGCGACGGTGGCCCGGCCGAGGCGCGGTTCGACCAACCCAAGCAGTTCGCCCGGATCGAGATCGCCCAGCAGGGCGCGATATCGCTCCGGCGTCGGAGGAATGATCGGCAACCCATCGGTCCATCCGCGCTGATAGAACAGCCGGTCCACGGTGTCCAGCCGGTCGGGCACCCGGATGATC
>CAZFGB010000089.1:0-16697 GCA_964518405.1 uncultured Pseudomonadales bacterium
GTAGCTGCGAGGGATTTTTGGTTCCTGGCGAGGCGCGACGACGCCGTGTGGCAGGCACCACACAAGGAGGAGCAACAAAGTCCAGGGGGCAAAAAGACCCGCAGATACCCGCAGATTTGGGCTTGACGGAGCACTAGAACCGAACCCGCACCCCCGCCTCGATGGTGCGACCGGGTTCCGGGACGAGATCCTTCACCAGGGATGTGTGCTTGCGCTGCTCGTCGTCGGTCAGGTTCTTGCCCTGCAGATACACGCTGAACACCATGTCGCCCGCTTCCGCGTCCCATCCGACATACGCCCGCAGATCGTTGTAGCCATCGGTTTCGAACTCGAGTTCCGCTGCTTCCTCCTGGCTGAAGACGCGCATGAAGTCGACGTGAACGGAGATCGGCCCGTTCTCGAGCGCCACGCCGAGGCCCGCGCGGGCCGGAGGGATGCGTGGAAGATTGTCGTTGCCCCGCAGGTCGACGCTCGCCGATACCGTGTCGAACATGCCGTGGACTTCGAGCTGCCCACCCTGCCAGCTGGACACCTCGACCGAAGCCTCGAGGTCCAGTCCTGCGAACGTCGCGTCCGCCTGCCTGAACTGCCTGACGACGAGACCTTCCCTGTACTCGCCCGTCGGTGACTGAAAGATGAAATCGGGCGAACGCCGTGCGGTAGACCATTCCGAGCGCCGACCAGCCTTCTCCCCTTCGACGCAAGGTCGCGGAGAGGTTGAGGGATCTTTCCTCCCCAAGGCTGGCATCGCCCACCTCGAAACTCCGGGTTCCGAAGTGCGGGCCGTTGGAGTACAGCTCTTCTCCCACCGGAGCGCGGCTGGAGTAGTCCGCAAGCACCGTTCCCGTCCAGTCGTCGTCCAGTGGAACGATCACGCCAAGGGAGGCGCTGACACCGCTGAACGTGCTGTTGGCGCCGGTAACGGGATCATGTTCCACGCGATCGAAGCGAACGCCCGACTCCAGTTGATAACCCGGGAAGGATCGCTCGCCTACCCAGAATATGCCGATATTCCTGGTGTCCACCGGCGGCACGAAGGCTTCTTCACCGACAACGGAAAAGCTCCGGTCACCGGTCTGTACGCCAGCCACGCCTTCCCATCCCGCCACGGCTTCGTGGGACGCCTCCGCGCGCGCTTCCCAGGCATCGTTCTCGAACGCGGAGCCCACCTCTCCGGACGGTTCCAGTTCGTCATGGGCGTAATCGTTGACGCCGAACCGCAGGTTCAGGCTGGCGATACCCGGGAACGGGTCGGCGAACGCCGCTTCGAAATCCACCCTGGTCTGGTCCAGGTCGCCCATCGCGTCGCCCTCTTCGCCGTGATCCTCTTCCTCGTGATCCTCCTCGTCTTCCGCGTGATGCTCTTCTTCATCCTCACCGTGATGTTCTTCTTCGTCCTCGTCGTGGCCGTGCGCTTCGTCCCCGTGCGCGTGTCCGGGTATCCCGTATTCGACGGCAAGCTTGCTCACGGAGACGCCGACAAGGAAACTCTCGCCAACCACGGAAAATCCGGCGGATCCGCCCTGCACCTCGAAGCCGCTGGCGGGCAGTACACCGAAGATCTCCTCCTCTTCGTCTTCGTGATGTTCTTCCTCCTCATCCTCGTGGTGCCCCTCTTCCTCTTCTTCGTGTTCGTCCTCCTCCTCCTCGCTCGCGCGCTGTCGCGCGGACTCCGCGAAGCCCGGAATCTCGTAGTCGTGAGCCTTTCGGGAGAACCCGTCCAGATGCCAGCCGAGCATCCCGGCACCCCCATCCAGGCGGAACGAACCATTCCTTCCCTCGCCGTTGTCTGCCGCCTTGAGGTCGAACCTGCCGCTGACTCCCGTGAACGCGTTATGCGGTATCCGTCCCGTGTGCACGTCGACCACTCCGCCGATCGCGCCCGAGCCGTACAGCAACGTGCTGGAGCCCTTGAAGATCTCCACCTGGTTCGCGATGAACGGGTCGATGGTCACCGCGTGCTCGGCGCTGGTGACGGAGACGTCCAGCGTATCGATGCGGTCTTCCATGATTCGAACGCGCGCGCCGTCGAGTCCATGGATCACCGGCCGGCCGAGGACAGCCCCGAAAGAGGCGTTGTGGATTCCCGGCTGATTGCCGACCGTAGCGCCTATGTTGTCAGCCGCCTTGCGGTCCAGTTCCTCTCCTGCCAACACGTCGGCGGCCTGGGCGAGGCCTTCTGCCGACAGCGGGTGCCCCAAAACGATGATCTCCTCGATCGCCCCCGACTCTTCTTCCTCCCCGGGAGCTTCCCCGGCCAAACGCGGCCGTCCCAAGCCAAGACACCATAGCCAACAAAAACAACGACTTGATTCCCATAGACCTCTCCCAAATGCATGAACACGCACACGATGCGAGATTACGCATCCGTGGGGTCCTCGACGTGGCCGCAATGCTAACAGTTCGGGTGTATGCGCTAAAACATTCGCCGAACAGGGAACAATCAAGGCCAACGCGTTTTTGATCGCCGGGCGGCGAAGGCGACGATATTGTCGCCCGAAATGACTTCTCGCCGAGGATAGATCGCGACCTCCCAAGTCAGTACAGCCGCTTTCGCGCGGCTGAAACCGCGCAGTCCGATCGCATCCCGCGCCTTGAACAAGGCAAACGCGATATGCGCGGCGCCATCCTCCGACCATAGCAATCCGAGATGCGGTTCGGCTTCGAGCTTCGCGGTCCCGTCGACGCCCAGTCCCCCGCCGCGCACGGACACGGTATAGGTGCCGACCTCGTCGGCAACGACCCACACGGTCAGATCGAGAGCGGTGCCGTCCTGGGACTCCACGCGCCCTTCGATCAGCTTTCCCGCAGCTTCTTCCCGCAACTGGAAGTCGACGTCAATGCCGCATCCCAGCGTTTCTCCTATCGGACGATAGGAACCCCTTCCAATCCAATAACCGGGCTCGAGAATCACGTGCCCAGGCGATACCTCAGCTTCAGCACAAGCTGTTCAGCGACCGGATTGTCGAACGCCTCTGTCAACATCGAGCCGAAGTCCTGATCCACGTTCGCCGGTAGATCTGCTTGCTTCGTATAGACGAGGAACAGGTCCGACATGGGGGCAATCTCCCAGCGATATCGGATCTGAAAACTCAGTTCCGAGATGGAGAAGTCCTCGCTGCTCGGGTCGATATCGGGGTCGCTGGGAACGAGGTCACGCGAGGGTGCCAAGTCGTAGAAGCGTGCGTCGCCGGCACGAACCGCGGCCCATTGCAGCGCCATTCGGAACTGCTGCTTGCCGGTGATGAAGTAGTCCAGGCTGAGTTTCGGCGACCACTCGTCAGCCCCGAACAGAGCGAACCGCTTCTCTTCCCGGTGCAGGACCCAGCCGTCGCGCTCAACGTAGTCGACGCCGAACTCCATGGCCATCCTGTCCGCGGGCCGCCAGACAATCTCGCCGCCGTAGCCGCGGCGGGCGCCGCCGAGATCCTCCTGGCCCCATTGGGTCTGTAGGCGATAGCTGACGGACTGCGTCTTGTCGGATTCGTAGCGCAGCCCCAGCGCCCAGGCTTCCTCGACCCGGTAGCTGCCGTTGCCGAAGCTGTTGCGATCCTCGAATCGGGCGGGAAACCACATGGCATTCACCCGCATGCTCGAAAGGTTGGCCAAGCGAATGTCCTGGGACAGTCCCGCGCTGCCGAGCACGCGTTCGCCAGCTCCGTTGAATCCCTGACTCCAGGCGACGTCGGTGCGCGATTCGCTCGCCCAGGCGAGGTTCGAACGGGAGAGGCGCGCCAGATACTGATATCGGGTCACATCGTTGCGCCTCAGGTATCCGAGATCGTTGATCGCGAGATTGCCGTCGTAGCGGTCCATCGCCAACGTGTGCGTCATCCCGCGAGCCGGTGCGAACTTGATGTCAAGCAGGCCGCCAAAGCCGTCTTCCGCGCCCGGCACAGAGGAAGTGATGACCTCGCCGTCGACTTCCCACCGGCCGGTGGCCGTCAGCGCGTGCCCATCCACGGCATGCACGACCGCATCGCCGTCCGGACGCTGGGCGACGGTCGACATCCACCCCAGGGCACGCGAGTGCGCATCGCCACCTTCCCACAGCGCGCGGGCGACGCCATAGTTCCTTCCGCGCTGCCGCAATTGCACTTGCTCTCCCTCCGACGAGATTCCCTGGAACAGGGCTTCATCTTCGCCGGCAAGCAGGAATCCAAAGCGCAGACCTTTGCGTTGGCCCGTCGCCTTGACGGCGCCGAGGAGTTCCGTGGGCCGAGCGAGGTCTTCCGACGACACCGTCACTCCATCGGGCACATCCGGGCGCGATGGCCGACCCCCGATCCGACGCGTATGCAGCAGCACCGTTGGCGGCGGCGCAGGCCCCCGGCTGAAGGCGTGACGCGTCCCGGTGCGGAAGACCTCCTGGCCTTCCTGGAAGAAGAGGCGCTTCTCGGGGAAGAACGTTTCGAAAGCGGTCAGATTCACGATGACATCGTCCGCTTCAACGTCGCCAAAGTCCGGATTGGCGGTCGCCGTCACCTGCAGGTTGGTGGATGGGCGCCAGAATAGATCGATGCCGGCGTCGGCGACAACGTCGCCGTGGAGATTATCCAACAGCGAAGACACATAGGGGTAGACGCTGTACTGCTGGCGCAGATCGACGCCGTTCAACACCACTTCCTGAAAATCCGACAGGAACTTCGGCGTCGAGGAGGCAAGCGCGGGCCAGGACCACTGTTCGTTCAGGTGCGCGACGCGACGTCTGGCCAGGATACCCATGGTGCGGTCTCCAGCTGACTTCGGCATGCTGACGAGAGACCAGGGAATATGGAACTCGGCGATCCACCCCGTCGGGGTGCGGGATGTCGCCCCATGCCATGCGCCGTCCCAATTCATGCTGAATTGCCGCTCCGGCATGATCGTGCCGTCGCCCATGCTGCCGCCGAGACCGAGCTGAAACCAGAACCCGTAACGGCCTTCTCCGGAAGTGTCCAGAAAGAACATGAAGGAGTCACGGGTATCCCATTGGTCGCGGCTGCTCAATCGCTCGACCAGCGTCTCCGGCGCCTGTTCCATGTACACCGACAGGTAGAAGCCCTTCGAGGTATAGAAGAATTTCATCTCGGTCGCGAATTCCGGCCGCGCCATGGTGTCCGGCGACACGACCCTGAAGTCCCCGTAGCCGGGCAGCGTGCCCCAGACGGCGTCGTCCAGTTTGCCGTCGACGACGACCTGCACATCGTCTCCCGTCCGCACCGGGGCGATAGGCGGCACATGGCCGACATCGAGGAATGCGATATCGGGAGTAGGGGAAACGGACTCGGAACCGCGGGACGATGCATCGCCCCAAGTCGCTGTCGACACGGCCGCATACGCTGTCGCCAGCAAGGCCCATTGAACGGCCGCGCGCATGAACTCTCCCGGAAAACGGCGCATTCTACGCGCCCGAATACGAAAATTCAAATTTCTCAATCGGTTACGAATCGGTTACGCGCGGGCACCAGGTTTTCCCACCCGCGACGAGACGATCCTCTGGCCACTCCGCGAAGCGCGCATGCCTGCCACCCTACGGCCAAATCGCGATCACGCGATTCCTGTACAGGCATGGGGCGAGGATATCGGAAGTCGAAGATCCTGTTCGAGTCGCTAAACGAAAGGGTCGCGAATCCTCAAGCCAGGAAAGAGCTGGAAGTCGCGATCCTTCGACAGCAGCTCGTCCACACCGTGAGCGAGGCAAAGGGCTGCAATTCGCGCGTCGTGGACTACCGGACCACGAACTCGAGGCTGATCGATGACCGGTTGCAGGCTGCGGAGAAAGCCATTCGGCTCCGATAGGAGACGCAAGGTCGGAGCGCCGAACCAGGCGCGGATCTGTTCCGCCGCCGCCGAGGGCGGAGTCGCGGCGCCTCGCCAGATTCTCGGATTCGTAACTACGCTGAAGAACTCGTAGATGCACGGCCATGGAATCGACCATGCGGTATTGCCCCGGGCAAGATCACGCACGAGCGTTCTCGCCTGGCCGTGGAAGCGAGACTCGCGCCGGTGCGCGTATACAAGGATGTTCGTGTCGAGAGCGATCACCTGGCAGGCCCGCCGTAGATTTCGTCCCTGAGATCCTGCCAAGAAAGGAGTTCGAGCGGATCATCCCCCTCCGGATCGCCAAAGCTGCAATCCGGCAGTTCGTAACTCGCTGCCTGCTCTTCGGCCGCGAGCGCGGCCCGCAATCCGTCCTCGACGATCGCGCGGAGCGGCTTGCCGCTTTCTTTTGCCAACTGCTTCGCGCGGGCAAAGAGCTCGTCCTTTATTTCCAACGTTGTTTTCATATGGAGCAATACTAGCCATATCTTAGTATATGGGCAACCCATATACTGCTTGCAAAGAGATTGCTGAATACTGTCCGGCGCGATCTCCCTAACCTGCCAGGAGTATCAGCACCCCCGCCGCCACGGTCGAGCCGATCACGCCCGCGACGTTCGGCCCCATCGCGTGCATCAGCAACAGGTTGCCGGGATTCGCCTCCTGACCGACGCGGCTGACGACGCGGGCCGCCATCGGCACGGCGGAAACACCGGCAGCGCCGATGAGCGGATTGATGGGTCGCTTGAACACGAGGTTCATGCCCTTCGCCATGAGCACGCCGCTCGCGGTGCCGATGGCGAATGCGGCGACTCCGAGCAGGAGCACCCCCAGCGTTGCCGCGGTCAGAAACAGGTCGGCGCCCAGCCTGGAACCGATGGCGAGTCCGAGGAAAATCGTCACCGTATTGATCAGCGCGTTGCGCGCCGTGTCGGTGAGGCGGTCCACCACGCCGCATTCGCGCATGAGATTGCCGAAGCAGAACATGCCGAGCAGCGGCGCCGCCGTCGGCAGCACCAGCGCGACGACGATCAACAACACCAGCGGAAAAAGAATGCGCTCGCGCCTCGAGACTTCACGCAGTTGCGTCATTTCGATGCGCCGATCCTGGGCGGTGGTCAACAAACGCATGATGGGAGGCTGGATGAGGGGCACCAACGCCATGTACGAATAGGCGGCGACCGCGATGGCGCCCATGAGATGCGGCGCAAGCTGCTCCGCGACATAGATGGCCGTTGGACCGTCCGCGCCGCCGATGATCGAGATCGCCGCCGCCTCCCGGAGGCTGAAATCCATGACGCCGAGCTGGGTCAGACCCACAGCGCCGAGCAACGTCCCGAAGATGCCGAACTGAGCCGCCGCGCCCAGGAAAAGCGTTCTCGGATTGGCCAGCAGGGGGCCGAAATCCGTGAGCGCGCCGATCCCCATGAATACCAGCAGCGGGAAGACGGCCGTATCGACGCCCACTACGTAGATCAAGTGCAGGAGACCGTCGCCGGTCGCGATCTCGGCGCCGGGGATGTTGGCCAGGATGCCGCCGAAGCCGATCGGCACGAGCAGGAGCGGTTCGAACCTGCGCGCGATGGCGAGGTACAGCAACAGCAAACCAATGCCGATCATGAAGCATTGACCGAACGAAATCTGGTACAGGCCCGACGCCTGCACGATTTCCATGAACTGCGTCACGGCCGGGCCGGACGCATCGCCGCGCGACCGGCGGGCGCGGTGCGGTATTGCGGCTCAATCAAGGTCGAAAAGCGCTTCGCCGACCGCCACCGCGTCGCCTTCCGCGACATGCAGCGCCGTCACCGTGCCGGCTCTGGGAGCGACCACTTCCGTCTCCATCTTCATCGCTTCGAGCACCAGCACGGGATCGCCCTGCTCGACGCGGGCGCCGAGCGGCACGACGATCTTGAAAATGTTTCCCGCCATCGCCGCGGGCACCACCGCCCCGTTCAACCTGGGACGCTGTATCGGTGCGGTCGTCACGCTGCCGCCTTCAGACACCTCCACCGTGAACGCCTTGCCGTTGACACGGACCTCGTAGGTCGCCGCTTCTTCCGAAATCGTGGACGCCGGCACGACGCTTTCGACGGGAGCGGCCTCGAACTCGTCCGGGTTGCCGCGGTTTTCGAAGAACTTCAATGCAATCTGCGGGAACAGCGCATAGGTCAGGACATCGTCGATGCGATCGGCCGCCAGTTCTATCGACTTGCCCGCGGCCAGCTTTCCAAGCTCCGCCGACAGCATTTCCACTTCCGGCGGCAACCGGTCGGCGGGTCTGCAGGTAATCCTCGTCTCCGATTCCGGCAGTTTCTCGAGCAGAGCCGGCGACAGCGGCGCGGGCGTTGCGCCGTATTCGCCCTTCAGCAGGTTGGTCGTCTCCCTGGTGAGGCTCGCATTCCGTTCGCCCTGCAACACATTGATGGCCGCCTGGGTGCCGACGATCTGCGACGTGGGCGTGACAAGGGGAACAAAACCCAAGTCCTCCCGCACTTTGGGAATCTCCGCCAGGACATCGTCCAGCTTGTCCGCGGCGTCCTGCTCGCGAAGCTGGCTCTCCAGGTTCGTCAACATGCCGCCGGGAACCTGCGCCACGAGGATGCGCGAATCGACGCCGCGCAGACTGCCCTCGAACGCGGCGTATTTCCTGCGCACCTGGCGAAAATACGCCGCGATGTCTTCCATCAGCGCGATATCGAGGCCCGTGTCCCGGCCGGTCCCCTCCAGAATCGAAACCAGCGACTCGCTCGCCGAGTGACCATAGGTCATGCTCATCGAGGAAATCGCCGCATCGACGTTGTCGACGCCCGCCTCCACCGCCTTGACGTAGGTGGCCGTGGACATTCCGGTGGTGGCATGACAATGCAGATGCACCGGAGTCTCGAGCGTCTCCTTCATGCGCGACACCAGTTCGAACGCGACGTAGGGCTTCAGCAGCCCCGCCATGTCCTTGATGCACACCGTATGCGCACCCATGTCCTCGATCCGGCGAGCGAGTTCCAGCCAAGAGTCGACGGTGTGCACGGGACTCACCGTATACGCCATCGTGCCCTGGGCGTGCTTGCCCTGCTCCAATACCGCGGCGATCGCGGTCTCGAGATTGCGCATGTCGTTCATCGCATCGAACACGCGAAACACATCTATGCCGTTGGCCACCGCCCGTTCGACGAACCTGCGCACTACATCATCCGCATAATGGCGATAGCCGAGCAGGTTCTGCCCCCGAAGCAGCATCTGTTGCGGGGTGTTCGGCATCGCCGCTTTCAGCTTGCGGATGCGCTCCCAGGGATCCTCGCCGAGATAGCGGATGCACGCATCGAAGGTCGCCCCGCCCCAGGACTCGATCGACCAATAGCCGACGCTATCCAGCCGGTCCGTCACCGGAAGCATGTCGTCGATGCGCATGCGGGTCGCCAGCAGGCTTTGGTGGGCGTCGCGCAAGACGAGTTCGGTGATCCCGAGCTTGCTCATGGCCAGACCTACGGCGCCGTTCCGGCCCCGGCGGCCGCGCGGGCGCGGTGGTGTCGTATCGCGGCAACCACGGCGGCCGCAATCTCCGACTGCGCGTCGCTGTCTTCCCGAGCTTGCGCCGTCGGAACGGGTTGCCGCCGAACATCGACAAGCCGCGACATCACGACCACCGCGGCGATCAGCATACCGAACAGGCAAAACACCGTTGCCATGCCCAACACGGCCAACCCGAGCGCCTGCAGAAGCAAATCGACGCTCACGACAACACCATTCGTGCTGCTGGCTCGGCGTGCTTCATCGCGGAATCCTCGTCCTCGTGAAGATGTGGCGCACCCGACAGGATTCGAACCTGTAGTCCCCGGTTTCGTAGACCGGTGCCTTATCCAATTTGGCCACGGGTGCACATGCCAAAGGGCGCGTATTATCGTGGAAAGGGAACGGCGGAAACAAGTGAATCCGCATGGAGAGGATGTGACCGCTGCGGGCGAAATCGCAGGGGTCCCTTGCTTATGTGGCGAGAACTCGTTCTCGCCAAGCGTTCCTCAGCACTCTGCTCGCGGAGCGCAGGAAAATCGCCAGCAGGACTACGGCCACCACCAGGTCGGGCCAGGGAGACGCGAAGACCCAAACGGCGGCCGCAGCCGCGACTACCGCGACACCCTCGATCACGTCGTTGCGCGAACACTCCCAGGAAGACGACATGTTCACGTCGCCGGTGCGATGCGGAGTCAGCAACTTCAGGCAAACCGCGTTGGCCACCAGGTTGAGCACGGCGGCAACGGACATGGTGCTCGCCACCGGCGCGTCCAGTTCCGTCAGCCGCCAGGCGATCTGGGCGGCGACCGCCAAGGCGGCGCCGAAGATCAGCAATCCCTTGACCATAGCGACCCGCGCCTTGGCCCGGGCCGTCCCGCCGACCACCGCCATGCTCAGCGCGTACGTGACCGCGTCGCCCAGGTTGTCCAACGTTCCCGAAAGCAGCGCCGAGGAGCCGCTGAGCACGGAGCCCGCGACCATCATGGCGAAGGTCGCGACGTTGATGCAGAACACCCGCGCCAGCACGCGGCGCTGACGGCGCTCCAGGTTCGTTATGTCAATGCCGCAGGAGTCCATATCGTTCCAATGCCATGGTAGTTCCACGGCGGTGCGTGGTCGAGCGCCCCTCGCACGAACTCGTCGCCCGAAACTTGGCGGCTGACCGAATCCGCGCGATGAATGTCAACCCCGCCCAACGGGTTGATGAACGAGGGAACTAGTGGCTCAATGCGCAATCGAAATTCCCGCAATCATGAGAGCCGAAGCTATCCTCGTGGGCCAAAATGCGCGTGACAGAATCGCCATCCGCGGCCAGTTGGCGGCGTGCGCGGGATGCGTGAAGCCTGCTCGACGCAACACTGGCGCGGCGCGCCTTCGGAAACCGCGGTGACGCGCAAGCTGCGCATCCTGTTGGTGGAAGATCACCGGACGCTGGCGGAAACCACCGGCGCGTATCTGGAGGTCTGCGGCCACGAGGTGGATTTCGCGTCGGATGGACTGGTGGCGCTGCATCTCGCCGTGACCGAGACCTACGATGTGGTGGTGCTTGACGTCATGCTGCCCGGGGTGGATGGGTTCGCGGTCTGCCAGCGCCTGCGGCAAGACGCGAAGGTGACGACGCCCATCATCATGCTCACGGCTCGGGACGAGCTGGCGGACAAGCTGACCGGGTTCAATGCCGGCGCCGATGACTACCTCGTCAAGCCCTTCGACATGCCGGAACTGGCCGCCCGCGTCGAGGCTCTGGCGCGGAGGGCGAAAGGATGGACCGCGCGCTACGAGATCCGCGAACTATCCCTGGATGCGGACACCCTCGAAGTGCACCGCCAGGGTCAGCGCATTCGGCTGTCCCGAACGGCCTTCGAGGTGCTCCGCGTATTGATGCGCGAACACCCCAAAGTCGTGTCCCGCCGCGAACTGGAGCGGGAGGTCTGGCGGGACGACCCCCCCAAGAGCGATGCGCTGCGCAGCCACGTCTACAACCTGCGCCAAGCTCTCGACCGGCCGTTTGACCAGCCGCTGATCGCCACGATCCCCGGCAGGGGTTACCGGCTCGCGGTGCCCGACGCGGAAGGAACCCAAGGCGAGTAGGCAAGCATGGCCCGCGGCAATCAATTGCCCTGGAATCGCGTCACGAGAATCGAAGTTCCACCGTCGTACCCTGGCCTGGCTGGCTGTGCGCGGTCAGGATCCAGCCGTACTGCTGGCTGAGTCGGCGGACGATGGCGAGGCCCAGGCCCTGACCTTTACCGGCGCCGCGGCCCGACTCGCCCCGATAGAAGGGTTCGAAGATGTTGGCAAGTTCTTCCCTCGACATGCCTATGCCGTTGTCCCTGAAACGGACGCCGGTCGCCAGTATCGTGACGTCCACTTCGCCGTTCTCCGTGTAGGTGATGGCGTTGCGCAACAGGTTTCCGACCACGATCCGAACGACCGCCGCCGGAGCCTCGACGGTCACTTCGTCGCCACCATGCAATCGGACCCGATTACCCCGCTGTCGGGCCGTTGCCTCCATGGACTGGATCTCCCCGAGCAATACCTGTTTCACCCGTGTCGGCTCACCGTCGGCAGCGGCGCTTTCCTTGCGCGCCAGCAGCAGGAGGGCCTCCAGCAGCGATTCCATGTCGGCGGCGGTGCGGCGCATGCGCGCCAGCGCCTCGCGGTCGTGAGCGGGCCGCTGGTCGTTCCTTTCCAGGAGATCCAGGGACCCCTTGAACACCGCCAGCGGCGTGCGCAATTCGTGCCCGGCATCCCGCGTGAAGACACGCTCCCGCTCGATTGCCGCCGTCAGGCGTTCGGCAAAGCGTTCGAGCGCATCGAGCATCGTGGCCACTTCGGCATCGGCGTTCCGGCGCAATCCGGCGAAATCGAACTCGAAGCTGCCCGCCCGGTCGAGATCGACCGCCTCGAGTTGCCGGGCGACGCGCACGATCGGGGACAGCGCCGCCTGCGACCAGCGATAGGCGACAAACAGCAGGCCGCAGATCAGCAGCAGCACGATGGACAGCGGGACGATGCCGAAATAGAAGGCCAGGTCGGAAACCTGGTCGGCTTCGAACACAAGGTACAGGCGCCTGTCGCCCCGGTCGGAAATGTGCACCAGCCGGCTGCCGCCGTCCATGTGTACCCGCCTGAAACCCGGATGTTGTCCCCGCAATGGACCAGGCAGTTCGCCCCCGGCGCCGGTCGACGACGGTAGCGCAAGGTATCCACGCAGGTTTGCGGTATTCGGCAGGGGCTGGTTGGGATTGGCTTCCCGCAGTTGCCAATAGTGATCCGCCTCGGACGCAAGGGATCGCCGGGCCAGCAGGTCTTCGACCACAAGCTGGGTCATGTAGATGCCGATCACCGTCGCCGAGCCGATGACGGCCAGTTGTAGTGCGAACAGTCGCCCCAAACGGGCGCGCAGACCCCGCCGTCCGCGTGTCCGGTCAACCACGACGGCGAAACAGGTAGTGGGCGACAAGCCACTCGCTGCCGCCGCGCCAGCCGAACAGTTCTTCGCAGGCGATGAAGAACATGCGCCAGCGTCTCACCGAGCGTCGGGCCTCGGCCACGTTGCCGCCAAGCGCCCGGGCCGCCGCTTCCCTCCCGGCGTCGAGGTTGTCGAGCCAGGCGCGGGCCGTCTTTCCGTAGTGCTCGCCCGACAGCTCCCAGCGCCGTTCGATGCGCAATCGATCCTGAAAGTGCAGCAGCGTGTCCCGGGCGGGCATCAGCCCCTCGGCGAAGCCATGGCGCGCCATCCAGTTCCGATCCCTGTCCGCACCGAGCCGATACATCAGGTGCCGGTGGCAGAAGATATGCACAAACAGCTTGCCGTGCGGCACCAGCCAACCGGAAATGCGTTCCAGCAGGGCCGAGTAATTGCGCGTGCGTTCGAACATCTCGATCGAGATCACGCGGTCGAAACGTCCGTCAAGCTGCAGATGGTCGACATCCGCAGTCCATACACGGACATTGTCGAGACCCAGGGCCTGCGAGCGGGCGTCGATGGCCTGCTTCTGCGACGCCGATCTCGAGATCGCCAGTATGCTCGAGCACGGATAGCGAGCGGCGGCCCAGAGCGTGAACGCGCCCCACCCGCAGCCGAGATCGAGGATTCTCATGCCGTTTTCGAGCCCGGCGCGACGGGCATAGAGTTCCAGCATTGCGCTCTCCGCATCAGCGAGGGTCTCGACCCCCGGCGGCCAATAGCAGGCGCTGTGCTTGAGCCGCGGCCCGAGCACCAGGCGGAAGAACCCCTCCGGAACGTCGCAAGGCGCACGACGGGCCGGCGCTGTCTCCATCGCGGAGCGACTGACGCGCAGGTCTTCCAGCAGTTCTCCATAACGACGCGACGCGCGTTCGGCATCGTCGCGGCACGCCCGGCGCAACCGTGCACCGATCAGGCGGCGGGTCCCGAAGCGCACCAGCGGGTCCGGCACCAGACCGCGCTCGGACAATTCCAGCAACGTCTTCATGCGAGAGGTGCCCCCTCGCGCTCCCCGGCTGAAGGCTCCTTTCATGCGCGTCTCGGGTCCACGTTGCAGAAAACATGGCGTTTCGGTTCTCGCCGAACATGGGTGACCGTGCCGCAGCAACCTATTGCTTCGCGCGACATCGTTTCAGGCCACCCGCAGCCTGCGCAGTCGGCTGGCTGCCTCGACGCCGCTTCTGAAACCGTCTTCGTGAAATCCCCATCCGCGCCAGGCACCGCAATACAGCGTGCGCCGGCGCCCGCTGATCCGGTCCACGCGAACCTGCGCTGCCCGGGCGCCCAGGGAGAAGATCGGGTGGCGGTATTCGCGCTCGAGCCAAGGGCTGCTCAAGCGGCGTGCCGAGTTCAGGGTCACGAAGAAGTGCGGTGCCGGACGGATATCCTGGAGCCGGTTCATCCAGTACGTGAATTCGTAGCTCAGATCCGCGCCGGCATGCACATTCCAACTTGACCAGGCCTCCGCGTCCTCCGGCATGACCGACGCGTCAGAGTGCAATACCGCGCGATTGGACCGATAGCGAATGGCGCCGAGAATCTCCCTCTCCTCGGGCGACGCATCGATCAACGCCAGCGCTTCGTCGCTGTGACAGGCAAGGACGAGGTAGTCGTAGCGCTCGCTACCGCGGTCCGTTGACAGAACGACATCGGAAGCATTCCGCCGCAGTGAACGAATCGGGCAGGACAGCCGGAGTTCACCCCGGAACGATTCGGCAAAGGCTCGGATGTAGCTGCTGGCGCCGCCGCTGATCACCCGCCACTGCGGACGCTCGCGCCAACGGGTCAATCCGTGGTTGGTCATGAACGCTGCCACCTGGCCGATGGGCAGGTCCCGGGCGCGTTCACGCTGAGCCCGCCACAGGATCGCGCACAGCGGCAACAGGTGATGTTCCGCGAACGCGCGGGAGTAACCCTCGATCCGCAGATATTCGGCCAGGGTCCTCGTATCGTCAGCCGCGATCACTTCCGCCCGCCGATGGAAACGCCGGATATCGTTCAACATCCTGATGAAGCGCGGCCGCACCGTATTGCGACGCTGGCAGAAGACCGCTCCGAGGTTCGAGGTGCCATACATGAGTCCCGTCGCCAAGCTCACGCCAAAAGACATCTCGGTCGGCTGCGATGCCACGCCCAACTCGTCCAGCCACCGGGAAAAGAGCGGATAGTTGTCCCGGTCGAAGACGATGAAACCCGAATCGACGGCGTAGGCGCGGTCGTCCACGAGCAGGTTGTGCGTATCGGTGTGTCCGCCGAGACGCGGCTGCGCCTCGAACAGCGTCACGTCCGCGAACTCTTGGCACGCATGGGCCGCCGCGATCCCGGAGATTCCGCCTCCGACAACGGCTACGCGCACTTTCGGTCCTCCCCGAGGACCGGAATGGGCGGCATCTGCGGGTTACGCACGCACCCGGACTTCGTCAGCTTCGGGCCTGGGCAGCCGGGATCAGGCGCGAGACAAGGGACCTGCCGGACTACGAAAAGGCATGATCGCACTCGGATGACAGATTGGCCGTCTCCGGCTTGCGGCGCGGCGACCTGCGGCAAGCTCAGGGTCTGCTGCATGGATTCCTGGACCGTACGTTCGTGTGGGATCGTGTACGCAACGGCGTGAACGTCCTGTGAGGATGGCTACCGGCAGATTTCACATTACTTTCACATCGCTTTTACACGCCTCTGCAAGCAGTTTTTCTTATACATCGAGATGAGCGCGTGACCGGTCCACACTCGAGGTCCCTCGCAGGTTGAACGTCTGTTTTGATCAAATGCGGGTTGTGGAGGCGGCGCGCGGCACCGGTCGGCCTGCCCGTGAGCGGGGAATGCCATCGCAGCGGCGCGTCAGCGGATAGTCGGGGGGAGGGCGGACGGCTTCGCCGCCGCCCGCCACGGGGTCAATGCCGGGAAGTGGTCAAGGGCTAGGTGGGCCTGGGCCGGGGTGAAAGACGGCGCGCGGCTTCGCCTCCGGCGGATTTCATGACACTAGAAGCGCATGCGCAGTCCCGCTTCGATCGTGCGTCCCGGCTGTGGCGCTTGGTCCTTGACGATGGACGTGTGCAGCCGCTGCTCGTCGTCGGTAAGGTTGCGGCCCGCGACGAACAGGTCGACCGTCATGTCTCCCGGGCGAAAACGCCACGCGATGTGCGCCCGCAGGTCGTCGTAGCCGTCCGACGGCAACTCGAAGTCCGCGACGTCGTCCTGCTCGGAAGCCCGCACGTAGTCCACGTTGGCCCGCAGGCGATCACCCATGAACTCGAGGGACACGCCGACCCGGTTGGGCGGAATGAGCGGCAGGTTGTCGTTGCCGGAGATGTCGAGTTCCGGCGACACCGTGTCGAAGAAGGCCCCGAGGTCGAGCGTTCCCGCTGTCCACTCGGCGACGGTCACGCGGCCTTCCACCTCGAAGCCGGCGAACGTCGCGTCGGCTTGGGCGTAACGGCGCACGTCGAAGCCGTCCTGCTCCTCACCCGTCGTAGCCTGGTAGATGAAGTCCGCGAAGCGCGTGTAGTAGAAGGTTCCGCGCACGGACCAGGCGCCGCCGCCGCCGTCGAGAGTGGCCGCCAGGTTGCGCGCCTGCTCATGGCCGAGTTCGGGATCCCCGATCTCGAAAACGCCCGTGCCGGGGTGCGGGCTGTCGGAGAAGAGTTCCTCGCCCACCGGAGCGCGGGACGAGTAGTCGGCCAACAATGTGCCCTCCCAGCCCTCCGCGAGCGGCACGATGAGGCCCAGCGAAGCGCTGCCCCCGCTGAAGTCTCGGCTCTGGCCGTGTGCGGGGACGTGCTCCACCCGGTCTACGCGCAGGCCCGCCTCGAGCCCGAGTTCGCCGAGAGATCTCTCGCCGACCCAGAACAGGCGGACGGACCGGGTGTCCACCGGTGGCGTGAAGGCTTCTTCCCCCAACACGGAGAACTGGCGG
>CAZFGB010000090.1:0-11166 GCA_964518405.1 uncultured Pseudomonadales bacterium
AGCGCTTGGGTGGCGCTATTCGTCGGTCTGCGCATCCACCTCCGCCTGACGCAGTGCCGTATCCCCGATCCTTTCGGGCGCTACCCATCCGTCCCGGTGCGCCTTGCCTTCGTCGATGAGGTTCTGGAGCGAGTCCAGGGAGTGCTCCTCGAGCTTCAGCCCGGGAGCATTGGGGTCGCCGCCGCCCGCCCGGAACTCGAGCACTTCGGCGCCGGCGGGTCCGGCCCTGAACTTGTACGGCATGCCGCTCGGCAGGAAGACCACGGAACCGGCGCGCAGTTTGCGCCGGCCGAGGGAGACTTCGCCCGCGACTACGTAGTAGAGGCAGTCCCCGCCTCGGGGATGACTGTGGCGATAGATCAGGAAATTGGCCCCCATCCACACGTGGGACAAGGTCATGCCTCCCGGCGTGTCGCGCTGGGCGAACAACGAGGTCGAGGTGAGGCCTCCCGCCAATGCCTTGTGCATCTCGATGATTTTCTCCGCCACGGGCGCCTCCCCGTACTTCTCGGCCAAGTCGCTGTGTTCGAAGATCTCAAGGGCGCGGACTTCGTTCGTCGTGCCCTTCGGGCGCGGTTGCCTGATCTCGGGGTTGGCGCGTATCTCGAATGGCCCGCGTTCGGAAATGTAACGTCGCCGCACCCTTTTCTGCGGTTGTCCTTCAACGCGTTCTTGCGGTTCGGCCATCGTGATTCTCCAGTTTTTCCCTCCGGTTGTGAGCATAGTCGCGAGATTGGCAACTCGCCAGTGTCCGGTCAGCGGGACGGGCGAAACAGACGCTCTATGCGGGCTATGCGGGAGGCAGGCGTTCGGTCCATGGAAAAGCCGGATCGCCGACGCAGAAAAAGTCCGGGTTCAGGAGCGATGCCTTGGTGTTGTAGGCGAGTTCGGAGCCGTCGAAACACAGTACGGCACCGCCGGCCGCGGTCAGCACCGCCTGCGCGGCGCCCGTATCCCACTCGGAGGTGGGGCCCAGGCGCGGATAGAAGTCGGCGAGGCCCGCGGCCAGCATGCAGAACTTGAGAGAGCTGCCGACAGACTGTCGGTCGACCTGGCCGAAGGAGGCCCGCAACGCGTCGAGGTAACGCTCCAGCCGGCCGCTCCCGTGGCTGCGGCTCGCAACTACCGTCAACCCTTGCGCTTGTGAAACCGGGCGGGTTCCGAGCGCCTCGGTGCCGTCCCGCGTGGTCTTGTAGGCGACTCCCGAGATCACATCGCCGAAGAACACCTCTTCGCGCGCGGGCACGCCGACCACGCCCGTCACCGGCCGGTTGCCGTCGATCAACGCGATGTTCACCGTGAAGTCGCCGTTGCGGTTCACGAACTCCCTGGTGCCGTCGAGGGGGTCGACCAGCCAGTATCGATCCCAGGTCCGGCGCACCTCGAAATCCGCGGGTTCGGACTCTTCCGAGACGATCGGCAAATCGGGCGTCATGGCGCGCAGGCCGTCGACGATGATGTCGTGCGCGCGCAGGTCCGCGACGGTGACGGGCGAGGCGTCCGCCTTTCTCTGGACTTCGAATTCGCTCGCGTAGACCTGCATGATCGCGTCGCCGGCCCGGCGCGCGAGGTCGATCAGTTCATCGGCCAGATTCATGGAGCAAGCGTTCCCTCCCGGAGCAGAAAAAATCCTATACCATCCATGAATGGTTGAGTGGCCCGAGGTCGATACCGTTCTGCTGGACATGGACGGCACCCTCATCGACCTGCGCTTCGACAACTTCCTGTGGAACGAACATCTGCCCGAGGTGTTCGCGGCGACGCGCGGCATCGGCGTGGCGGCCGCCCGCGAGCAACTCTATGCGCACATCCGCAGTGAACCGCGATCGCTCGATTTCTATTGCCTCGACTACTGGACCCGGTACACGCGGCTCGACATCGTCGAACTGCACCGGGAGCTCGCCCACCTCATCGAGTACCGGGCCAATGCCTCGCGCTTTGTCCGCGCGGTCCGGGCATCCGGCCGGCGGGCCGTCCTGATCACCAATGCGCATCCCAAGAGCCTGGCGGTCAAGGACGCGCGGCTCGAACTCACGGCCCAACTGGACGCGCATTATTCGGCGCACGCATTCGGCTACCCGAAACAGTATCGGGAGTTCTGGTCGGCGCTCGCCAAGCGCGATCCTTACGATCCGTCGCGCACGCTATTCATCGATGACGACACGGGCGTGCTCGAGGCGGCTCGGGAGAACGGAATCGAGCAGGTGCTGTGCGTCGCGCAGCCGGATTCCCGGGCACCGAAGCGATCGGCCTTGCCGTTTCCGGCATTGGACAATTTCGAGGAGATCATGCCGCCTCCCATGGAACAAACGCATCCGGGAAGCGCTAGCGACCCGGGGCGATTGGCCCATGGGCGGGGAGCGGGGCCGGGCCACAGGCGAAGCCGAAGGCGCTAGCTGTGGGGCACTTGAATTCGGTTCGGCTCGACAAGTGGCTATGGGCGGCGCGTTTTTTCAAGACGCGGTCGCAAGCAAAGTCTGCGATCGACGGTGGACACGTGCGGCTGAACGGAAAGAGGGCCAAGGCCGCCAAGGAAGTGAAATGCGGGGACACGCTGAACATCAGGCGCGGTTGGGAGGACTTTACGGTAGGTGTCGAAGGCTTGTCGGATCGACGCGGCGGCGCGGCCGAGGCCGCGGTCCTGTATCGCGAAACCGACGCTTCGGCGGAGAAGCGCGAGCGGGAAAGAGGACTGCGGCGAGCTGCCGATTTGCAATCGTCGCACGGTCGGCCGTCGAAGCGGGACCGGCGGCAAATGGAGCGACTTCGGGACGGCCGCTCTAGCGGCAGGCGACTCTGATCTTCTGGAAGGCGTTCGCAACGATCGCAACGATTCCAACGATTCGACCCGTACTGCTTCGCACCGGACGTGAGTGTATGATTCGCTAAACCCACCAAAGAAACTGTCAATGGCGCTCGACATCGACATTTCCGGCAGGAACGAAACCTACTACGACCTGAGTCCGGCAACGCTGGCGGAGATCGCTCTTCTGCGCGGCGAGGGGCGGCTTTCGGCGAGCGGCGCGATCGTTGTGGAGACGGGCAAACGCACGGGGCGATCTCCGGACGACCGCTTCATCGTGGATGGGCCGTCAACCTCCGCGTCCGTCGACTGGGGACCCATCAATCACCCGATCAAGCCCGCCCTATTCGATGCCTTGTGGAACCGCGTGCAGGCGCACCTGGCGGACCGCGAGACCTTCGTTTCGCACCTGCACGTCGGGGCCGATCCGAAGCACTACCTCGCCATGGAGGTGACGACCGAGTTCGCCTGGCATGCGCTGTTCGGGCATTCGCTCTTCATCGTGCCGGACGCGTTCAATCCCGGAGCGAAAGAGGTCTGGGAGGTGGTCAACGCGCCGAACTTTGTCTGTTCTCCGTCGCGCGACGGCACGCGCAGCGAGGTGGCCGTGATGCTCAACTTCGACCGGCGTCGTGTGCTGCTCGCGGGATTGCAGTATGCGGGCGAGATGAAAAAGGCGATGTTCGGCATACAGAACTTCCTGCTGCCGGACAGCGACGTGCTGCCGATGCACTGCGCCGCGAACGTGGGCGAGAAGGGCGATGTCACGCTGTTCTTTGGCCTCTCCGGCACCGGCAAGACGACACTCTCGGCGGATCCGAAGCGTCTACTCATCGGCGACGACGAACATGGCTGGGCCAAGGGCGGCGTGTTCAATATCGAGGGCGGCTGCTACGCAAAATGCATCAACCTGACGCGGGAGCACGAGCCGGTGATCCATGACGCGATCTCGTTCGGCGCCATCGTCGAAAACGTCGTGATGGATCCGGTCACCCGCCAGATCGACTATGCCGACGCATCCCTGACGGAAAACACGCGCGCCTGCTATCCCCTGGACAATGTTGAGGGAAAGGTGCCGGAGAATCGTGCGGGCGAGCCGGACTCCATCCTGTTCCTCACCTGCGATGTGAGCGGGGTGCTGCCGCCTGTTGCCGTGCTGTCCAAGGAAGCGGCCGCCTACCACTTCCTGTCGGGCTATACCGCGCAGGTCGGATCCACGGTCGTCGGCTCGACAGAAGCGTATTCGGCGACCTTTTCCACCTGTTTCGGCGCGGCGTTCTTCCCCAGGCCGGCGGGCGTATACGCGGAACTGCTGATCAGGCGCATCCGCGCGTTCGGCTCGCAGGTATACCTGGTCAACACGGGCTGGACGGGCGGCGGCTACGGGGTCGGCAGACGGTTCAGCATCCCGGTCACGCGGTCGATTATCACCGGCATACAATCCGGCGTTTTGCGCGACAAGCCGACGGCGCATCTTCCGGGACTGAACCTCGACATTCCCGTTGCCGTGCCCGGCGTCGAAGACGCGGTCCTGAACCCGCGCAATACTTGGGCGGACAAGGCCGCGTACGATGCGGCCGCGGCAAGCCTGATCGGAAAGTTCGTCGACAACTTCCGGCAGTTCGATGTCGATCAGGCCATCGTTGACGCGGGACCGAAGGTCGCCTGAGCCTTCAGCCGGGGAAGCTTCCCCGAGCGCTGGCGGGCGAGGAAGTCGTGGTGTGCTCCCGTCGCTGGCAGTGTACTTCCATGAAAAGTCCCCGCCCGTCACAACGTGATTAGCGCCGACGCGATCAGGGGTTTGCGGGGCCGCGGGGAACTCGCGCACCTCAAGCGCGGTATCGAGAAGGAAAGCCTGCGGGTGACCCCGCGCGGGACACTCGCGCAGACGCCCCACCCCCGAGGCCTGGGTTCCGCCCTCGCCCACCCGCACATCACTACGGATTTCAGCGAAGCGCAGCCGGAACTGATCACCGACGTTCATGACAGCGCCGCCGCTTGTATCGCGGAACTGGACGACATCCATCGCTTCGTCTACCGGCACCTGGATGAAGAGTTGCTGTGGGCCGCGAGCATGCCGTGCGCGCTCCGCACCGATGAACCCATCCCGCTGGGCCGTTACGGGGAATCCCATATCGGCCGCATGAAGAGGATCTACCGGCGGGGGCTAGGCTATCGCTACGGTCGGGTCATGCAGACGATTTCCGGTATTCACTACAACTTTTCGGTGCCGGACACCCTGTGGCCGACCATCGCCGGGGTGCGGCGCGAAACCCTGGACGACGATACGCCCACGCGTGCGTACTTTGACCTCATCCGAAATTTCCGGCGAGACTCCTGGCTGCTGATCTATCTGTTCGGCGCATCGCCGGCGGTCTGCGTCTCGTTCGCTGCCGATCGGCCGCATGCGCTGCAAAGACTCGACGAGACCACCCTGTACCTGCCGTTCGCAACGTCACTCAGGATGGGTCCCCTCGGCTATCAGTCCAGCGCCCAGTCCTCGCTGCACGTCTCGTACAACAGTCTCGCTGACTATTCCGAGACCATGTGGCGGGCACTGACGATGCCGTATCCGCCGTATGAAGCGATCGGCCTGCGGGATGCGAAAGGGGGATACAAGCAGCTCGGCACCGCGCTGCTGCAGATCGAGAATGAGTTCTACAGTCCGATCCGGCCGAAACGGCGAACCCGTTCCGGCGAGCGCCCGCTGGCAGCTTTGAACGAGCGCGGCGTCGAGTACATCGAAGTGCGATGCCTCGACCTCGACCCGTTCCTCCCCGCGGGCGTCGATGCGCGCGCGTCACGCTTCATGGACGCTTTCCTGCTGGCGTGCCTCCTGCGCGACAGTCCGCCCGACAGCCCGGAAGAGTCCGCGCGCATCCAGGCCAATCAGAGCGCCGTGGTCGACCGCGGACGCGATCCGAACCTCGAACTCGACGATGGCAACTTCGCCGTGAGCTCCGCTGCGTGGGCGAGCCGCATACTCGACGACTGCGGGGTCGTTGCCGACCTGATCGACGAAGTCTCGGGCGACGGCCTTGTCGGGGAGGCGGTCGAGGCGCAGCGCGCCAAGGTCGCCCAACCCGAACGCACGCCGTCGGCGCGCATCCTCAGGGAGATACGTGATACGGAGACCTCCTACCGCCTGTTTGCGCTGACGCGGTCGGCGTCGCACAAGGCGTATTTCCGCGAGGATTCGCTGCCCGAGGATCGGATCGCGTTGTTCGAGGCGTTGAGCCGCAGGTCGAGCGCCGAGCAGGCCCGCAGGGAAGCGAGCGAGCGCGAGACTTTCGACGAGTATTTCGCGCAGACCCGCAAGGGCTACGGCCGGGATCCGCTGCGGGACGCGCGGCGGGCGTGAACTTCCTCGCCCACTGCACGCTGGCCCACCCGGAACCGGCGTTGGTCGCGGGCGGCTTCATCGGAGACTTCGTCAAGGGACCGGTGCCCGACGAGTTGCCGGAACCGTTGCAGGCGGGTATTCGTCTCCACCGCCGCATCGATGCGGTAAGCAATCGATTGCCCGGCGTTGCCTCGAGCGTGAAGCGCCTCGATCCGAAACTGCGCCGCGCCGCGCCCGTACTGCTCGACGTCGTCGCCGACCACTGCCTCGCATTGCGGTGGGAGCGCCATGGTCACGGCGCTCTCGCAACGTTCGCGGCTTTGGCGTACGGCGCCATCGGTGAATTCGAACAGTTCCTGCTGGCGCAGGGAAGAAGGTATTTCCGACGTTTCCGGGACGCGGACGTGCTGGCCCGCTACGGCGAACCCCGCACGGTGCTGCGCGCGATGAGCTACATCCTGGAGCGTTTGCGGCTCGCGCACCTCGCACCCGAGCTCGATGCCATAGTCGGCGCGCAACTCCCTGTCTTGATGGAGGACTTCGAAGAATACTTTCCCGAATTGCGGGCGGTGGCCGCCGCCTGGAAGGAAGAGAACCGGTAGCGCGTATCGCATCCGGTGTTGCGATTGCAGGTGCGGCCCACCACACTTGAACGAGAACGAACGGAAATGAGGGGAACGACATGGCCATCGTCGAGACGGGCTGCGGGAAGGTAGAGGGTTCCGAAAACAACGGCATTCACGGTTTCAGGGGCATCCCCTTCGCGGCGTCTCCCGCCGGCGAACGGCGTTGGCGTCCACCGGCACCGCCGGCGCCCTGGTCCGGCGTGCGCGCCGCGAACGGCGATTGGGGCAAGCAGGCGTGGCAGCGCGTGGCCGACAATCCGGATAGCCCCCTGTCATTCGTCTTCAATGCGCGCAACGCGGCTTATCGCGACGAGGATTGCCTGCAACTCAATGTCTGGACACCGGGTCTGGACGACGCCAGGCGTCCCGTGATGGTATGGATCCACGGCGGCGGTTTCTCGGGGGGAACCGGGGGCACGCCGGTCTATGACGGCGCGATCATGTCTCGGCGCGGGGATGTTGTGGTGGTGACCATCAACTACCGGCTCGGCGCGCTGGGGTTCCTCAACCTCAACGAGGTGACCGGTGGCCGTATTCCGGCGACCGGCAACGAAGGGCTGCTGGACCAGGTCGAGGCGCTCAAGTGGATACGGGACAACATCGCCGCGTTCGGCGGAGATCCCGGCAATGTCACCATCTTCGGCGAGTCGGCGGGCGCGATGAGCGTCGCGGGGCTGCTCGCGCTGGGGCCCGCCAAGGGATTGTTTCATCGCGGTATCGCCATCAGCGGCGCGGCGAGCACGGCGAACTCGCTGGATCGCGCCGCGGAGATCTCCGAGGGCGTGCTGGAGGAGTTGAACCTTTCGGGGAACGACATCGACAAGTTGATGGCGATCCACCCGGAGCAGCTTGTCGAGGCCACCGCCCGGTACAGCGCCCGCGGCCACGGCATGTGCTACCAGCCGACCATCGATGGCGTCCAGATCGAGGCGATGCCCCTCGACGCGGTCAGGCAGGGCGCGGCGGACGGCATTTCGCTCCTCGTCGGCACACAGCGGGACGAGTGGCGGGGATTCACCGTGATGAACCCGAAGATGTCGAAACTCGACGAAAACGGGTTGACCGCCGAGATCGCCCGGAACGTGGAGAATCCGCGGGCCATCATCGACGGATACCGCGAGGTCCGCGCCCGCCGCGGCGCTTCCGCCGACCCGGTTACCCTCTATTGGACCATCGAGACGGACCGCAAGATGCGCATGCCCGCGATCAACCTGCTGGAGGCGTTGTCGGAGCGCGGCCAGAACGGCTATCACTACATATTCGCCGGGGAGTCGCCCTGGGAGGGCGGCATTCTCGGTGCGCCGCACGCGATCATCATCGGCTTCGTGTTCGGGACGCATGCGTTCAGCGAAGGAAGTGCCAGATACTTCGGAAGCGGCGAAGCTACAGATGCGCTCTCGGCACACCTGCAGGACGCCTTCTGCGCCTTCGCCAGAACCGGCAGTCCGAGCACCGAGGCGATGCCCGATTGGGTGGCCTACGACAAGGAAACCCGTTCTACGGGCGTCTTCGGCACGCCGGTAGAGGTCGTGAGCGCGCCCTACGACGAAGAACGCGCCCTGTGGACCGATATGGAGGTGAGCCTGCCCTTCGGGCCCGAGCGGTGGTGAGCAGACGAGAGACATCGGGCCACAGGTGGCACCGAAAGCGCCGGTAGTGGGGCACTCGCCAGACTGAGAGTTCGCTGCAGTGCGTGTGAGATACCGCCGCACCCTATTGTCTTGGCCCTTGGGAAATGTATCATTGTGATACATGATGCAAAGGGGATGCTGGTCGATCGAAACGGCGGAACGCCGCATTCACGCATACGCTCGATCGGATTTTGAACTGGCCTACACGAGGCATGCCGCAGAACGCCTTCGGGAAAGAGGCATTCTTATTTCTGATGTGAATCATGTGCTTGCTCACGGATACATCGGGGAAGAACCGGTGGAATCGAGTAGGCGGGGGTACTGCAAGTACAAGATTTGCAGCAAGTCTCCGAACTCTGGCAACAGGGAGATATGTCTTGTAGTCATACCCGATCCTCAGAGATCGGCTATCAAGGTCGTTACGGTGATGTGGAAGGATCTTCTATGAGTCAAGCAACGAAACGGTATCACTATACGGAATGCGGGCTGCCTGGCGTCTGGATTGACGGTTGGCAGATCGAGGACGACGCCGGGGAGGAAACCATAAGAATTCCCAATGTGAGGAGCTTGCACAAACTGATATCGAAAGGAATCGTCACTTCGTCTGGCACTTTGACGGGCCCCGAACTTCGCTACTTGCGCACGGAGATGGGGCTGACGCAAACTCAACTGGCCGAACTGGTGCATCGGGAACGCTTGACCGTCTCCCGCTGGGAGCGCGGAGAGAACACACTGGATGGAGCTACCGAGGCATACATTCGAATCCTGGCCTCCTATAAGTTGGGATTGGAACGCTTTGACCCTGAAACGGTTAGCGCATGGTGCAGGTTGACGGCTGAAAACAAGAAACCGATCCACATCGACGCGACGGACCCCGAGAACTACCAACTCGTCGCCTGAGACGTGTCCTGATCTGTTCCAATCAAAATCGCGCGCGCAGCCGCAGGCACCACTTGGATGCGTTGGGAAAAGTTCAGCGACGAATGCGGCTTCCTGGTCGGGCAGACCTTCCCCTTCGCCGTAGGCTCGGTTCAGCGGTGAACGGCAAGGCCGCCCGCGCTCGCATTGGAACGCGGGCCTGCTCGATGTCGTCAGGCCCCCGGCACGCGGTAGGGAACACTCTTTCCGGCGGCTTCGTCCACGGTTTCCGGGGTCACGAGCGCCGTCACCCGAACACTGAGAACGCCGGCGGCCCCGATGTTCAGCGAAACGGCGGTCGCCGTGGCATCGTCGGGCAGGTCGGCGATGATGTAGAGGTCGGTGTCGCCGAAGGCGTAGTAGAACGCTTCCACGCTGCCCCCCATCCCTTCGATGGTCTGGGTCAGCGCTGCGCGCCGTCGCGTGCCGCCTTCCTGCAGCAATCCGCCAAGCCCGCCCTGCGTGTAGTTCGCGTGAAACATGTACTTGCTCATCGGCTTCCCTCCGCTGATTGAATCCCTTGATGATTGGGCCATTGGTTGCCTTAATGCAACCCCCCGAAGGCTGAATTTGTCCACAGACTGTCGTTGGTGCGACACTGCGCGCCCATCTCGCGAGACTCGAAGGCGGGATCGCCGTAACCGGCATGGTCGAATCCCGCGCCGAATCGAAATTAGCGAGACCGCCGACCGGGCGCGGTTCAACCGGCCGGGAGGTCCGGCAACGCTGCCCGTGAGGACATTTCAATGAACAGAAAACCCAACATTGTCTTCATCTTCACCGATCAGCAGCGCGCTGACACGATGGGCTACGCCGACGATCCGGCGGCTATCACGCCGCATACGGACCGGCTGGCGGCCGAGGGCGTGGTCTTCCGACGCTGTTGCACAAACTCGCCTGTCTGCATGACGGCGAGGTCGAGCCTGATTAGCGGCAAGCTGGTTCACGAGCATGGCGTCTGGACATTTGCCAATCCGGACCTTCGGCATGGCCCAAGCCATGTGCGCAATGTTCGGGACGCGGGGTATCGGACCGCCGTTGTCGGCAAGACGCACCTGTGGCCGCATGGCCAGGGCCACACGCGGGACCACCTCGAGGAGATGCGCGATTGGGGCTATGTGGACGCCATAGAGGTTCCCGGGCCGGTCGAGACGGCGACCACGGGGTCCCCCTATTCGGATCACCTGCGGGAGAAGGGGCTGCTCGACACCCACCTGGAGTACCTCAACACCCATCTGACCGGAAAGCGCCTCCATATCGCGATGCCTTGGGAATTGCCGCCTTCCAATCTGCCCACGGAAGATCACCTGGATATGTTCATCGCCGGCAAGGCGGAGGAATGGCTCGAACGCTACGACGGCGAGGAACCCTTTTACCTCCAGGTATGTTTCGGGGGCCCGCACGATCCCTGGGATGCGCCGGCGGAGTATCGGCGCCGATTCGATGCGGACGCCATGTCCCTGTCCATCACCGAACCGCCAACCGGCCCGCTGTCGCCGCACGTGGAACTGTTGCTGAAGGGTGCCCCGCAGAAACTGGATGGAATGAGCGAGGCCGAAAACCGCGTGATGAAGAGCTACTACTATGCCAAGGTCGCCCTGATCGACGACTGCGTTGGGCGGGTTGTGGCTGCGCTCGAGAACAGGGGGTGGATGGACGACACCTGGATCGTGTTCTCATCCGATCACGGCGAAATGCTGGGAGACCACGGCCTGATGGCGAAAAAGGTCTTCTATGACGGCGCCGTGAACGTGCCCTGCATTTTCCGGCCCCCGGGCGGGAGGGCCGGGTGGAAGAGCGGGGAGCCCGGGTGGAAGAGCAATGCCCTGACGGATCACCTGGACA
>CAZFGB010000091.1:0-16245 GCA_964518405.1 uncultured Pseudomonadales bacterium
CATCGGCGTGGACTATCTGGGGCGACTTCGCCAATGGGATGCGAGCGTAGGTCTGCCCAAACTCCAGGCTCAGCCGGTTGTTCATGATGTGGTCCATCATCCACAGCGCCGTCTCCGCGATCCGGGACGGGAACTCGCCGAGCTCGATCCCGTAGAACTGGTCCACATTGACCACGGACTGCCAGCCGGTATCGAGCACGTCTTGTGCGGTCGCGGCGGTCGTCTTCCGAATTTCGCGGATGACCTCGATTTCGAGCAGCCGCAATTCCCGATAGGCGATGATGAGGAAGTTGCCGCAGCCGCAGGCCGGGTCGAAGAACGTCAAACCGCCGAGCTTCGCCTGAAACTGTCGGAGCGCGGCTATGCGGCCTCGCCGTCTCACGCGCAGACGGTCGAACTCCGCGCGCAGGTCGTCCATGAATAGCGGCTCGATCACCTTGAGGATGTTCTTTTCGGTCGTGTAGTGCGCGCCTTGGGCGCGGCGCTCGGCCGGGTCCATCACCGACTGGAACAGCGCGCCGAAGATCGCGGGCGAGAGTCGCGACCAGTCGAACCGGCAAGCGTCGAGCATCGCCCCGCGCATCGCCGCATCGAACGAGAATGTCCGCAGGTGCCCCTTGAACAGATCGCCGTTGACGTACGGAAACCGCGCAAGATCTTCGTCCAACGTGGACGCGCGTTCTCCCTCCGGCGTGTCGAGCACTTCGAACAGTTGCGCCAGCCACGGCCCGAGATCGGCTCCGTCCTCTCCGGTCCGCGTCTCAAGGAAGTCGAGGAAGATGTCGCGCGGCTCGAACACGCCGGTGTCGTCGGCGAACATGCAGAACACGACGCGCACGAGGAAGCGTTCGAGATCGTGCCCCCGGTGTCCGGCGGCTGCGAGCGCGTCGTGCAGCTGGCCGACCAGCTCGGCGGCCTCGATGTTCGCCGGATCCTGATCGCGGAACGTCCGGCGCTGCACGCCGAGGATGAAACCGAAGGCCTCGACATGCTCGGGCAGATCGATCAGCGGGAAGGAAACCCGTGTGTCCTCGTCCAGATCGCGAAGTTCGAAGGTCTGGAAGTCGCTCACCAGAAGGAAGCGCGGACGGTCGCGCTCGGGCAGCGCGTCGAAGTACTCCCCGGCTTGTCCCTCGGCTTTACCGAGATCGCGCCCGGCGCTCTTCTGTTCGACAATGAGAACGCCGGGCCAGAACAGGTCGATGTAGCCCGATCGGTCGTTCAGCTTCGTGACGTGCTCCTCGTAACGCGCCACGGAACGCCGACAAATCCCGAAGACCTCGAAGAAGTCGTTGTAGAAGCTTTGTGTTTCGCTGGTCTCGCGAACCGCGTTTCGCCACTCGTCCGCGAACCGCGCCGCCCGGACACGCACCTCGTTCCAGGACAGGCGCATCAGCCCGCGCCCGCCGTCTCGGTCACGTTCCGACCCATGTCGTCAATGCTGTCGCGGATCATACGCTCCGGGAGGAAGCGGTGGAAATCGAGGGAACCGTGCGCTACGTTTTGTCGGGTGGACTTCTTTTCGCGCGGGACGGCTGTCCGCCCTTCGAACGTGCGGATGAAGTCGGGCGGAGGCCCCGCGCAAGTGAATCCGATCATGGAACGACGCATGGAAACTCAGATCAAGGTGATCGTGGAAAAACACCCCGACGGTTACGTCGCCTATCCGCTGGGCGTGAAGGGCGTGGTGGTCGGCCAAGGCGACAGCTATCAGGCGGCACTCGACGATGTGCGGTCGGCGATCGCGTTTCATGTAGAGACGTTCGGCCCTGAGGCACTGCTGGACGACGACTCGCCGGTCGTGGAGGCGTTCGTCGCCGAGGCGAGCATGGCCGGTTAGATCGTGGCGCGGTTCCCGACGGACGCGCCGCGCAGGATTGTCCCTCTCGAGGAAAGCCTACTGGTCGGCGGCGACTACCTGGATATCGAACGCCGCGGACATCAGCGCCCTGGTATAGGGCGTCTTCGGGGCCGTGAAGACCTGCTTCGCGGCCCCCTGTTCGACGATCACCCCATCCTTCATCACGATGATCTCGTCGGCCAGCGCGCGGACCACCTTTAGGTCATGGCTGATGAAGATATAGGCGATCGAATGGCGCCGCTGAAGGTCCCGCAGGAGGTCCACGATCTGCGCCTGCACGGACATGTCGAGCGACGACGTCGGCTCGTCGAGCACGATCAGATTCGGCCGCAGCACGATCGCCCGGGCGATGGCGATCCGCTGGCGCTGGCCGCCGGAGAACTCGTGCGGGTAGCGGTCCTGCATGGCGGGCTCGATACCGACTTCGCCGAGCGCTTCCGCCACGATCTCCCGTTTTCGCGCGTTGGACAGCTCCGGCTGATGCACACCCAGTCCCGCGCCGATGATCTGGTTGACCGAAAGCCTCGGCGAGAGGCTGCCGTAGGGGTCCTGGAAGACGACCTGCATCTGTTTCCGCATCGGCCGCAACGCCTTCGTCTTGAGCGCGTGAATCCGCTGTCCATCGAGTTCGATCTCGCCGCCGCTCTTGATCAATCGCAGCAGCGCGAGCGCAAGCGTTGTCTTGCCGGAGCCGGACTCGCCGACGATGCCGAGGGTGTGCCCCGCGCGGATCGTCACGGTAACGTCGTCCACGGCCTTCAGCACGCGCCGGCGCGCGAACATCCCTTTCGCCAGGTTGAAGTGCACGCTGATACCCCGACCCCGCATGACGACGGGGGCATTCGGGTCCGAAGGCGTCGCATCGCCTTTCGGTTCCGCCGCGAGCAGGTGCCGCGTATAGGCGTGACGCGGCGCGTTGAATATCCGCGTCGCCGAACCCTGTTCCACCAGTTCGCCGTCCGTCATGACGCAGATGCGGTCCGCCATCTTGCGCACGATGCCGAGGTCGTGGGTAATGAGGAGAAGCGACATGTCGAGTTGGCGCTTCAGGTCATCGAGCAGCGCGAGTATCTGCGCCTGCACCGTCACGTCGAGGGCCGTGGTCGGTTCGTCGGCAATCAAGAGGTCCGGTTCGTTGGCGAGGGCCATGGCGATCATGACCCTTTGCCGCTGGCCGCCGGAAAGTTCGTGCGGGTAGGCGCGCAGCCGTTCCTCCGCGCGCTGCAGGCCCACCAGGTTCAACAACTCGAGCGCCCGAGCCCGCGCCGCCCTCTTGTCCATCGCGCGATGCACGAACAGAATCTCGGCGATCTGCTTCTCGATGTGGTGTAGCGGGTTGAGCGACGTCATCGGCTCCTGGAACACCATGCCGACGCGGTCGCCGCGTATCTTCAGCATCTGTTCCTCTTCGGCGCCGATGACCTCCTCGCCATCGACCTTGACCGAGCCGCGCGGGTGGGTGGCCTGCGGATAAGGCAGCAACTGCATGACGGACAGCGCGGTGACGGACTTGCCGGAACCCGACTCGCCCACGAGCGCCACCGTCTCGCCCCGGTCGATGTGAAAACTGATGCCCCTGACGACCTCTTCGCCGCGAAACGCGACCGCGAGATCGTTCACGTCGAGAATACGTTCGCTCATCGCGTGGCCCGCCTCGGATCGAACGCGTCGCGCACGCCCTCGCCGACGAAAACGAACAGGGTCAGCATGATGGCCAGGGTGAAAAAGCCGGCCAGCCCGAGCCAGGGGGCCTGGATATTCGCCTTGCCCTGGGCCAGCAACTCGCCCAGCGACGGGTATCCCGCCGGCAGGCCGAAGCCGAGGAAGTCGAGGGACGTCAGGGTGGTGATCGAACCGTTCAGCACGAAGGGCAGGTAGGTGAGGGTCGCCACCATCGCGTTCGGCAGCACGTGTTTCGTCATGATGACGAAATCCGACTCGCCGAGGGCCTTCGCGGCGCGCACGTAGTCGAAGTTGCGCGTGCGCAGGAATTCCGCGCGCACCACCGCGACCAGCGCCATCCAGTTGAACAGCAGCAGCAACAGCAGCAGCGCGATCGGGTTCGGCTCGATCAGGCTCGACAGGATGATGATGAGGAACAGCACCGGCAACCCGGCCCAGACCTCGACCAGCCGCTGGCCGAACAGGTCGATCATGCCGCCGAAATAACCCTGGGTCGCGCCCACCGCGATACCGATCAACGAACTGATGAAGGTGAGGGCCAGTCCGAATATCACCGAAAGCCGGAACCCGTAAATGATGCGGGCGGTGACATCGCGGCCGATGTCGTCGGTGCCGAGCCAGTGCCGCGTCGACGGCGCTTCCGGCACGGCGCCTTCGGTGTGCAGATCGATGGTGTCGAAACTGAACGGAATGGGCGGCCAGATCATCCAGCCGTCGCCGTCCCTGATCAGATCCTGCACGAACGGCTCCAGGTACTCCGCTTCGGTTTCGAATACGCCGCCGAATTCCGTCTCCGGGTAGGTGAACAGGACCGGGAAGTAGAGCTCGCCCTTGTAGCCCATGACGAGCGGCCCGTCGTTCGCGATGAACTCGGCGAACATGCTGAGCACGACCAGGGTGGAGATGATCCACAGGCTCCAGTAGCCGCGCTTGTTGGCCTTGAAGTTCTCCCAACGGCGCCGCATGAGGGGCGACGCCTGGAACCGGCCGGGCGCCGCGTCCACCTCCACGAAACCGTCTGTCCGCTGCGGTGCCCGCGCCACTTACGTTTCCCTCGTTTCGAAATCTATGCGCGGATCGACGAACGTGTAGGTGATGTCGCCGATCAGCGTCATGACGAGGCCGATGAAGGTGAAACAGAACAGCGTCCCGAACATGATGGGATAGTCGCGCGTCAGCGTCGCCTCGAAACCGAGCAGGCCGAGGCCGTCCAGCGAGAAGATCACCTCGATCAGCAGCGCGCTGGTGAACAGGATGCCGACCAGGGCGGCCGGAAACCCCGCGATGATGATGAGCATCGCATTGCGGAACACATGCCCGTAGAGCACGCGCTTCTGATTCAGCCCCTTGGCGCGGGCGGTGAGGACGAACTGCTTCGATATCTCTTCCAGGAACGAGTTCTTGGTCAGCATCGTCAGCGTGGCGAAGCCGCCGATGGTGAGCGCGGCGACCGGCAACGCGAGGTGCCAGAAGTAGTCGGCGATCTTGCCGAAGAAGGACAGGTCTTCGAAGTTGGTCGACGTCAGGCCCTTGAGCGGGAACCAGTCGAGATAGGAACCGCCGGCGAAGAGCACGATGAGAAAGACGGCGAAAAGAAAGCTCGGAATCGCGTACCCGACGAAAATCATGCCGCTCGTCCAGGCGTCGAACCGCGTCCCGTCCCGCACCGCCTTCGCGATGCCGAGCGGGATCGAGATCGTGTAGATGAGCAGCATCGACCAGAAACCGAGCGACAGAGACACCGGCAGCCGTTCGACGACGAGGTCCACAACGGGACGGTTCTGGTAGTAGCTCTCGCCGAAGTCCAGGGTGAGGTAGTCGCCCACCATCTTGAAATAGCGCTCGTGGATCGGCTTGTCGAAACCGAACTGCTTCTCGATGGCGGCGATCAGTTCAGGGTCGAGACCCTGGGCGCCGGCGTATTGGCTGCGCGATGTCTCCGCCATGTCGAGTTGCGGTTGCGAATCGACGGCGCCCGCGATGCGCGCGGTGGCGGCGACGTCCTGTCCGGTGAGCTGCGCGATCATCTGGTCGACCGGACCGCCCGGCGCGAGTTGCACGATGAAGAAGTTGAGGGTGATGATCCCGATCAACGTCGGAAAGATCAGCAAAAGGCGCCTGACGATGTAGCGAAGCACGCGCGTCCTCCCCGCGCCTTGAGCGGTGAATCCGCCGGCGCAGAATCCAGAGGACTCGAGCCGGCCCCCCGAACGCGCGAGAGATTATCAGCTTGTCGAACTTGCCGCATTTACGGAAAGATCGACGACGGGCGCGCGGGTGGGAACAGAGAGCACGCGCGGGTGGGCCGAAACAAGGGGCCTTGCCGGGGGCAAAACACGGCGCGGGCGAAGCCCCGGATCGTTCCTACCGGAACCTGACGGACTTCATTTCAATCATCCCGACTTCGTCGCCGGTCCGCGCCGGTTGCGTCACGATGCATTTGAGCGGAATCAGTGTCCCGGGGATTGCTTCCGCCGCCCGCGAGTTCGCTGTCGAGGAAGACGCGAAAGGCAGCGTGTAGCTGTCCGCCTCGTCGACGTCAACCTCGTAGCCCAAATCCGCCATGGACTGGATGGTGACGAGGCTCATGGCTTCGGCTGTGCTGGATCCGAGGATCGTGTATCCGTTCATCAGTTCCCGGACTCCGAACACGGAATCTCGCCAATGCGCATCCGCGGTGCCGGGTCCACCGGTGTTCTCCACCGGGACCTTCTCGCCCGTGTAGCTTGAACCGCCTGCCGCGTCGAACGCCGCTATCGCCTCCGAACCGGTGAAATGCGTGTCCGGCACGGGGGAAACGGAATCGCCGTCCTCATCGATGGAAGGACTGGCCAGGAGACCCAGATGGTCCCATCTCGTGCCGAACCCCAAGGCATGCGCAATCTCGTGCAATATGAGACCCCGCAGGTCCGCGGTCGTGAACCTCTCAATGTCGTCCAGATCCAGCGTTATCAGCGATACGGCCGGCAAATCCGATGAGACACGCACGAACGCGGTCCCCGCACGCGCCAGCGTTCCGCCCGCGCCGTCGATGGCGGCGACTTGCGCATAGATTCTGAGATCGTCGACGACCCCGAATATCTTGTCCGTGCTCCCATTGCCGAACAAGTCATCCACCGTCCTCAAAGCCGGCAGGTATACCGCTCCGGTGTCGCCGGAAATGACCCTTTCCCATCGCGCGACCGCAGCTCGTAATGCGCCGTCGACCGCGCTGCGCCTGGTGCCGACCGGCACGATCTCGATGTTGAACGCGCCGGTGTCCACGACGTCCATCCGCCACCCCTCTGTGCCGCTCTGTCCCCCATCGCAGGTGTAACGCGCGGTGCCGGAAGTCTCGGATGCAAATGTGAGCCGGATCGCGCAGCTGCGACCGAAAGTACCCGTATCGTCATAGGTCTGCGTCACGGTCCCCGTATTCGAGCCCGTATTCTCATACGTGTAGGCGCCCCCATGATCGTTGTTTTGCCTGAAGCGACCGCTCGACGGGAACAGGATGAAGTAGCTTTCGGTCGACATGAAATTGCCGACGAAGCGCGCCCCGAAGGCGCGCTGGCTTGCCGGCGCGTACGGCCCTCCCGGCGTCGTGCCTCCGCCCGCGCCGGCGGTGCCTCCGAGGGTTGTATCGGACCACGCTCCTGTCCCTTCGTCGTTTTTCGCGCGGACCCGAACCTCGTACAGGGTCTGACGCGCCAGTCCCGTGATCGTCGCGCTCGTCGTCGTCCGTTCGTGCCTCGCGTCCAGATACTCGTCCGCGCCATCTTCCCGGTATTCCACGTCGTACCCGGAAATCACCGGACCCGTGTTGGGCGGCGCGACCCAATCGATTCGCAGACCTGTCGAACCCAACGCCGCGACTGTCGGCCTGTCCGGCTTGTCCGGCGGCTCATCCACGTCAAGCACCGCGATCCGAACCAGTATCCGGCCCGTTCCCGCCCGCGCGTTCGCCGCCCGCACTTCCACCTCGTGGCTCGAACGTCTCTCGTGGTCGTATTCCGCCCCCCGGCGCGTTCGCAGCTGACCGCTCGACGCGTCGATTCCGAACAACTCCCCGTCCGGCCCCCCCAGGCTGTAGCGAATCGAACCGCTGCGCACCGTCGCCGTGACCGGTTCGCCTATGGCCCGTCCGGCCGGCGTGTTTTCCTCGAGCTCCCGGTCCGCGCTCTCGCCCTCGACAAACCTCGGCGGCGCCGCCAGCGTCGTGCCTGACGCCGTCTCAGACCAGTCCCCCGCTCCCATGTCGCTCACCGCGCGCACCCGAATCCGATACTCGGTGTCTTCGGCGAGGCCCGTGATCGTCGCCTCCGCGGCCGTGCCCTCGTGCTCCCAGTCTCTATAGTGGGAAGCAGCCGCCGCCCGGTACTGGACGTCGTAGTCGACGATGTCGAATACCGGGCTCTCCGGCGCTGTCCATGTCACCGTCACGCGGTCGTGCGAAATGGCCGACAGCACCGGCGAATCCGGCTGGCCGGGCACCTGCCGCCACCAGCGCGAACGCAGCAGCCAGCGCAGCAGGCCGTCGTCGAGTTCCCCTGTCGCCGCCTCATCTTCCGCCGCGCTCACCATCCCCGAGGGAACACTGACGGCGACGAGCAACGAAAGACCGCCCGCAAACACCGCCGCCAATATCCGCTTCATGCCGTGTGCAACCTAGCGCCTGACGCCGCCGATTCCGCGAACCGATCGCAGGGAGACGAAGTCCTCCAGGCCGATGACCCTGATCGCACAGAAGTAGCCGCCGACACGGGTCGAGTCCGAGCCGCTTCGCCAGCTGCCCGAGAAACCACCGGCAGAGATCTCGTGCACCTCCAGCACCGTATACGCCCCATCGTAGAGCATCGTATCCCGCCTGTTGGCGGCGGAACCCAGGCGCAGCAGGATGTTCCGGGCGCCGGCGCGATTCGACTCCAGCACGAGCACGCCCGGCGCATCCGGCGCATCGCTCGCGGTGTCCCCGACGCGGTGGGCGCCGACAGCCTCCAGATCCACCTCCGCCGTACCGTACAAGGGCGTCGATGCATTCCCCAGCGATTCGAGTCCGGGCACCTGCCGACAGAGCACAAGTGTGCCCGTCGCAGACGCGATGTCGGCGGCGTCCACGCGACGCACCAGGGTCAGTTCGTAGCGCCCGCCGCCGGAGGCCAGCGTTGCGCCCGGACCCAAACGCTCCGCAGTCGGGGCACAGGACGGAACGCCGGTTGTAACGGCATCTTCCGCGACGGACTGCGCGAGAGTTGAACACCCCGCCATTACGGCCAATCCCGCCAATCCCGACCTGTTCAAGTTCAAAGTTCTGTCCTCGCGACATCGGCGAAACCATCACACCGAAAACACCGCATTTCAAGCGCGGCGGAAGGAAGTCAGTTGTGACACGCAAGGCAAGTGTTCCAGCGCCATGAAATCCGCCGGAACCGAAGGTGCGCTCAGTGCTTCATCCCGCCCAAGCCCAACCTATCTGCTGTAACTTGCGGATCTGGCGGAACCGCAACGCGCCAGATGCGCTGGCCGCGACACATTGACATGTTGAGATTCCTGCGTGCGCTGTTGCGCAACCAAGTACTGACCGGCTCCTTCGCGATCCTCGCATTCTGCGCCGCGCTCGGACTTCTCTTCTTCGTCCTCTCCTGGTTCCACTACCGCGATCAGTACGGCATAAGCTTGGGGGAGTACTTCAAGTTGATGTTCTAGCTCCAGGACCTGTTTCCGCCATCGCTCAGGCCAGCACTGTCTTCGCCGCCTTGCCGGGTTCCTCGCGCGCCAGCTTCGGCAGCAGATAGCCGGGCAGCCTCCCAGCCATGGTGTCGTGGATCCGCCGGGCGTGCGCCTCGGTTACATGGAACCCGTGCGTGCCGAGAACCGCATCCGGCATGTGCAGGTAGTACGGCAGAACACCCTGCTCGAACAACCGCTCCGACAGGGCGCAGAGTATCGGCGCCGCATCGTTGACGCCGCGGAGCAGGACGCTCTGGTTGAGCAGTGTGATGCCTCGGATTCCCGCCAGGCAGGCGAACGCCCGGGCCGTATCCGCGTCAAGTTCGCTCGGATGGTTGGCATGTACGACCACGATGACGCGCAGACGTGTCGCGTCGAGGATATCGAGCAGTTCCCTGGTGACGCGGGAAGGCAGCACGATGGGCAGGCGCGTATGGATACGCAGGCGTTCTACGTGGCTGATCGAATCGAGCCGCCGAATCAGTTCACGCAGCGCGGCATCGGTCAGCGTCAGCGGATCGCCGCCGGACAGTATGACCTCGTTCACCTCGGCATCCTCTCGCAAGGCCGCCAGCGAGGCTTCCCGCTGATCGGGGCCATGGTCCTCGTACGGGAAGTGCCTGCGGAAGCAGTAGCGGCAGTGGACCGCGCACGCCGGTGTCGCGATCAGGAGCGCGCGGCGCCGGTACTTGCGGATGACCGCGGGCCCGCGGGCGAAGTCCCTCTCGCGCAGCGGATCGACGCTGAATCGCGTGCCGTCCGGCAGCACGGACACGGTTTCGTTCTCCTCTGCCGTCGGCAATACCTGGCGCAACAGCGGATCGCTGGGATCGTTCCGCCGCATGCGCGCGACGAATCCCCGCGGAACCCGCAGCGGGAATCCGCCATCCGCACCGTACTCGCTTTCGTCCAACGACAGCCCAAGCGCGCGACCGAGTTCCGCCACCGAAGAAATCGCGTCTTTCAGCTCGCTGCGCCACACGTGCGGCTGCCAGGGAGCGGGGTCGGCGGGAATCATGTGTTCGGATACAGCCCGGGTGACGCACGAATTCTAAACGTCAAAGCTTCCTCGACGCCGATTCGATGAATGGCCAATCAAGATTCGGGAGGTCGAGTCCGACCGCGGGTACCACGGATACGGGCTTTGGCATGGTCAAAGTCCGTACCGTTTTTGAGACATCTCGCACAAAGACTGCGGCAGTTACGCACTTCGCTCCCACTCACATGCCACTAATATTGATCGGGTTAATGAGTAGCGGTGGCGGTTTTGGCGCCTCGCCTTGCAATGACTCAAGGTTTCAGTGGCCATTTTGTCGTGCCATTCCGATACGAGTTCCATCAGGCGAGAGGAATTCCCAAAGTCATCATCCTACGTGCTATTCATCGAACAAATGAGGCCCACGGCACATCTCACTTGATCTTGTCTGTCGTGCTTCCGGAACCTGGCCACCGTCGATAACTCAAGGATGTTCGGTCCATGCACGTGAAGTCAACTCTGCATCGACTTTCAGCAATTTCCCACGCGAAGTCCCGCAAGTGTCCCCTCTCGTACTCGATTGGATAACCCTAAAATGGTCTCCCATTCACTAACCACAAATGGAGTTATTCCGATGAGAGAACTAACTACGGTTGAGACCGAGCAGGCTGGCGGCGGCGGCATCATTGGCGCAGTCCTTACTTTTATTGGCGGAGTTTTCGGGAGCTATGTGGGTTCGTATGCCTACGAAGAGTCCGGCGGTGCTGATGGGATTAACAAAGCAGTATCTGACGCTTGGAATTCCCACATCGAAAACCAGAAGCAAATCTGCCAGTACTCAGGGTTAGGCTGCAGCATGATGTAGCGGACCTATCGGGATTTGGGCTGCGGCACCGATGGATGACGTACAAACCACCCCTACGGTTCGATCCGCAGCCCACTTCCTAACGCAACCCTTCAGACAATCACCGTCGGCCAGTCCATAGGTATGCAATGACGCGCAATCTTGTTCTTGTTTTCGCCGGAATATTCATCACGACAGCCACGTTGAACATATGGACCACTTGGATCAGTGTCGTGCAGATGGGTTATACGGAATTGAATCCGTACAGCGACACGAGTTCGATCCAGGGTCTCGCCATACCGGAAGTCATAACGCTATTCATCGGCATGGCCATGGTCGCTTTAGGCGCCCAACTCGGAAGTACAGCCTTGCAAACGCCAGCGACCGCGTCTTTCGCCGACTATCGAAAGAAGTTCTCCAATGCAAGAAACGTGGTCGTTCTATTGCTGATAATGTTGCCGTATGTCGTCGCCATATTGCGGATCGTCCCCATACTCAGCAATACATCGGTCATATTCACCGGGTGGAGTCTCTTCAGCGATGAAGAGTTCTCGCATCTGTCGTGGAACCAGTTCGTATTGACATTCTTCGGTCTGGTTTTTGCCATGCCGATCTTGTATTTGATCTATCGAGTCTGCCGGGCGTCGACACCTTCGTCCCCCAGTGGGCCGCGCTCGTCGGTGAAGTAGCCAGGGTGAATCAAACCAATCGAGCCCCCTCAATTCCCAATGACCCGAGCGTCTCCTTTGTTGGGATCGGCACCGAGAACCGGAGGCCATCGACCGTCAGCGAAATCTCCGTGCCTTTTCAGCGATGTCCCGCGCGAAGCGAGGCGACCTGCCTCTATTCGCTCACAACCCAGATCTCGGACAATTGCCTCTCACTCATCAACCACATCGGGAGTTTATCAATGAGAGAGTTGACCCTTACTGAAGCCGAACGGGCAGCCGGCGGGCTTGGCGTTATTGGGACACTAATCGCAGGTTTGGTTACGGCGTACGTCTATCAAAAGCTGGGCGGCGCTGAGGGAATCGATAAGGCGGCCCAAACCGTCGCAGACCATGTCGAGGACAGCTTTGAGGAACACGGGCCGCCGTGTGGCGGTTCTGACCCGTCCCTTTGCATGGCGGGATAGCGTCGAAGCCTTGAGCGTATTGGCGAACAGTATTGACTGCACCAAAGTTCAGTCCAAGCCTACTTGGAGGTCTTGGGGCCGGGACTCGGTGATCGGCGGTTGCGATGGGCGTTCGTGCGAATGCGAACTCTCAGACTGCCCGAATAACCGAGTCCTGGCTCGCCGCACCTTCACAATCAAAGTCAAACCTGGAATTGGCCAATGACGGGGAGACTCGTTTTCTTGTTTGCAGGGTGGTTCACGACGACGGCTGCGTTGGATCTCATATCCACATGGGTCGGGGTCGTCCAGATGGGCTACACCGAAAAGAACCCGTACAGCGACTTGAGTTCTGTCGAGGGAGCGGTCATCCCGGAGATCATCACGCTGTCTATCGGCATGGCGATGATTGCCCTGGGCGCGGAGCTCAAGAAATCGCTGCTCCATGACGCTTGCGGGCAAGATTTCAAGACATTCAGAAAGACCGTATTCAGGTGGAAGCAGTTTCTTTCAATTCTGATATTGTTACCGATGTTGATTGTCGTTGTCCGGGTGGTGGTCGTGCTGAGCAACACGTTGGTCATCCTCACCGGACATAGCCTCTTCGTCGAAGGGGAAAACGCCCATTTTACGTGGGATCGCTTGGTCATGACGGTCTACGCGCTGATACTGCTTCGACCCACGTACTACCTGATCTACCGCGTCTGCCGGAAATCGGTGCCATAGTCGCCTAAAGCCAGGGCTTAGGGTTCCGTCGCCATCCGACCCCGCGGCCAGTCGTCATCAACCCGCAATCAGTCCGGAAAGGTCTCGGGAACATACCGCGTGGACCGATTTGACACGCGTCGCACGCGACTGCAAGTTGCTATCAAGCAACGCGTGGGCCCACCTTCGCGAGCATTCCACTGAAGGAGAAACGACAATGGCGACCGATACGCTGATTCTGACCGAACGCCGGGGCAAGAAAAACGGCATCCTCTGGTTGACGCTCAACCGTCCCGAGAAGCTCAACGCGCTCACCTTCCCGCTGCTGGGTCAAATGCGCGAGATCCTGGTAGATGCCCGTTTCGACCGTTCGATTCGCTGCATCGTCATCACCGGGGCCGGACGCGGCTTCTGCTCGGGCATGGACATGAGCGGCGCCGCCAACCCTGACCGGGAGCCACCGCCCGCCGACGGTGGAATCGATCCCGAAGGGAATCGTTTGAATTTTCGCCGCGAGACCGAGACCTATATCGCGCTCAAGCGGGTCGAGGTTCCGGTTATCGCCATGATCAACGGGCCCGCGGTCGGCGCGGGTTTCGACCTCGTGAGCCACTGCGACCTCGCCGTCGGATCCACCGCGGCGCGCTACCAGGTGGCCTATGTCAAGCGCGGCGTCTACGCCGACCTGGGAGGCTTCTGGTCGTTGCCGAAGATTCTCGGCTGGCGCAAGGCGATGGAACTGATGATGACGGGCAGGTTCATGAGCGCCGAAGAGGCGCACGAAGCGGGCTTGACCAACTACCTGGTGGAACCCGACGCGTTGGAGGAGAGGACCATGGAACTGGCGCTCGAGGTTGAGGCGGGGCCGCCTATTGCCCAGAAACTCGGAAAAACACTGGCTCTGCGCACCGCCAACCTCGACTTCGACAGCGCCATGCAGTGGTCCGAGTCCGCTCTGCCCATCGCCACCCTTTCGCGCGACTCCATCGAGGGCATGAAGGCCTTCAGGGAAAAGCGGGAAACGGATTTCCTCGGCTACTAACTAACGGGTTCGAGGTCAGTCCTCGCTGACCCCGCGATTGACCCGGAAAGGCCTCGGCACGAACAAGGGTTCGTCTTCGGCCTCCCCCGATTCCAATGCTTCAGGCCGTGGCGCGCGCCAGGCCGTCATCTCGCGGGAGGGGTGCCAACCCTCGTGATCCCGGACCAGCAATACGAAGAAAGCCCGTTCCTCGCCTGCGAAGATCTCGACGCACACGAGGGCATCCTCGTTGCGAAATCCGGCGCGAGATATCGAGATGACCTGCGCGCCGAATTCCGCGCGCAGGTCCCAGGGCGATGCGTTCGGATCATCGACGAAATGCGCCCTCTCGGAGAGAGCGGAAAAGTCGAAACCCCCATCGGCCCTGTTCGCCGCCAGGAACCGTGCGAACAGCGCCGCGGGAACCGCCTCCTTCATGACGCCGTCCGACCGGCAGTCCGAGGGTCGGCTCATGACGACGACGTCGCCCATCGGCGATACGAACCCGGCGAAGAGGCTCGCCATGATGTCGGTCTCAAGGGGCGGCCCGAGCGGAGGCGGCCGCATCAGGTAGATGCCCGCGGCGAAAAGAAGGCCGAGGGCCGCACCGGCGGCGAGTCTCAACTTCACGATACGACGCCCGCCGCGGTTACCGCTGATCCAGCGTCACCGCCAGCCTACGAGCGCTCCTCAGTCCATTCTCTCCTTGTCCGACCGGTGGTTACGCTGGCTCGGGGTAGATGATCTCGCCACCACGTACCGTGCAGACCTTCTGCCGCACGGCGTCGCCGCCGCCGCCGATCCACCTCGAGTAGAAGCCGGGAACAGTCGTGTTCTCCGGTATCAGTTTCGACCATGGATCCTCCGGTCTGATGTAGACCGTGACCATGCCGGGCTCCCATGCGAGTTCCCTGGCCGGCGCGCCTCCGCCCCTGCCGGTGCCCCGGAGAAGAACCGAGCCGCCCTGTATCCAGTGCCACGAAATCGAACTGCCGCCTTCCACCCTTCCCAGGGCTCGCAGCGCGGCTTCGTCCTCCACCGGACCCGCAGCGAAATCGAGGGAATAGCGAACGCTGCCCTCGTACCTGGCCTCGGCCCTTTCCGGCGTGAAGGTGATCTGATCGGCCACGTACTTGGGCCAACCCCAGACGACACCCTCCCGGGTGTGGTACAGCGTCGGCACGGGGGCGCTCAGCAACAACCAGGACTCGATGCCATCCGGGCACAGCGCCTTGACCGTGATCCGTCCTTCCTGGAATCGCGTGAGGTCGCTCGCCTCCCTGTTCATGTCGAGGAGCGTCGTGCCGACCATCGGCACCTCCGGCACTTGCAGGGGCGGTGGCAGGAATGAGCGGTAGACGTCCATGTCCGCGGGCTCGTGCGCGGCGAAGATACCCTGCGTCCCGGCACCCATCTCGATCAGTTTCTCGAGTTGCTCGGGATTTGCCGGCGGTATATCCGGATTTCCGGGGCCTCGGCCCAGGTTGACCATCTCTCTCGCGTAAGGGTCCTCGGCAAAGCGGGCGACGGCGTCCATCAACGCGTTGGAGCGGCGCTGGCGAATCGCCGAGAGTTTCCTGTCCAATTCAGCATTGCCTTTCCCGAACTCCTGGTTGTCCATGGGGGTTCTTTCGGGCAATTCTGAGGCTGGTCCCGCGTACTCTTCAGGAATGAAGACGCTTTTGACCATGGTTTGTCCTCCAGTAATTTCAAGCGCCTCTTTTTATATCAAGATTTCCGGGACGGCGGGAACCGAGGACATATCTCAGGATCCGCCGGGCGGCGACTCGTACTGCGCGACGGCACCGTTCTCAAGCAATTCACGAATAGCTGCGTCGTCATAGCCGAGTTCCTCGAGGAGCTTCATGCTGTGTTCCCCGGCAAGGCAGGCGCCGGGATAGCGCCCTCCCGTTTCAAAGCGCACCAGCGGCCCTTGGCGCTTGTACTCGCCCCACAGCGCGTGATCCGCGGTAACGACCAGTTCCTCCGCCCGCGCGTGCGGATCTCGCAGCAGGAAATCCGCAGGCCAGTGGGCGTCGGCGCGCACGCAGGCGACGCCGTCGCCATTGAGACGCGCCTCCCAGGCATCCGCGTCGTCGGTCCGGAACATTGCTTCGAGCGCCGCCTCATCGCTGGCGTCGAGCCGCCCGCGGGCATTCTCGTCGTCCGCGTAGAGGAATACCCAGCCGGACTTGCACGCGTACAGGCGGCACCACGGCCCCAGCCCGAAACTGCCCTTGTCCACCGCTGGCCGCTCGGGCTTGCCCGGGTAGGAAACGAAGTCGTCCCAATTCGCATACGCGTTGGCGCCGAACATGTCGACGAATACGCG